>NZ_JBHVPD010000039.1:0-77773 GCF_042887525.1 Kitasatospora sp. NPDC057936 | reverse complement strand
GGGGCCTACCGGCGTCTGGGGTGGTCGGGGTTCGGGGCACTGGGCGGGGGGGGGCGGGGGGGGGGGGCCCCGCCCCCGGCCCGGGGCGGGGGGGCGCCCCCCCCCCCACCCGGGCCCGCGGTCCGTCTCGGGCTCTTAGGCTGGAGGGGCAGGACGACCGGGTCGAGCAGCGGGGTGAACAGGGTGAGCGAGCAGGGACAGGGCCAGGCAGGTGGCCGGGCGCAGGAGCAGGAGGCGCCGGATCAGCCGGAGCAGGCCGCGCGGGAGCGCGAGGCGAAGGAGCAGGCGCGGGCGAAGGCGCGCCTCGTCTTCGGGGACCCGCTGGACCGGCAGTCCCGGGACGACACCGACTCCGGCTGGGGCGACCGCCCCGGGGCCGGGAGCGGGCGGGGGCTGGACTGGTACCTGAGCCAGCGCCCGCCGCACCACGGCGACTGAGCGGGACGAGGAACGAGGGACGAGGGCAGGACGGGACGGGCCGCGCTCAGCGCAGCGGGGCGACCAGTGCGTCGCGGATCTCGGTGAGCAGCTGGACCTCCTTGGCCTCGGCCTCCGCCACCTCCTCGGCGAGGGACTTGCGCCGGGCGGCCATGCGGTTCATGGGAATGATCAGGACGAAGTAGACGACGGCGGCGGTGATCAGGAACTGGAGCACGGCGCTGAGCACCGAGCCCCAGAGGATGAGGATCCCGGACACGACCTCGCCGGTGGGGGCCACCTCGCAGGGCCCCTTGAGGCAGGAACTGTAGGACGCGAGGTCCTTCGTCCCGAAGACACCGACGATCGGATTGATGACGCCCTTGACGAAGGCGTTGACGATGTTGGTGAAGGCCGCGCCGATGACGACGGCGACGGCGAGCTCGACGACATTTCCACGCAGCAGGAATTCCTTGAAGCCCTTCATGCCGCCTCGAACGACGAAGTCGTCGGCCGGTTACGGGTGATCATCCGAAGCCCCGGATTGACAACCCGCCTGGCCCAGCGCGCCACCGGACGGCGGTGGCAGCCCGGCCCGCGCGGGCCCGAACGCGAGCGCCGCGGCCACCGCGAGCAGCACCAACGCCGGCACCCCGGCCCGCCGCCGGACGGCGCGCCACCAGCGGTGCCGTCCGCCGGCCCCGCGCCGGATCGGCCGGAAGCTCGGCACGGCCCGTCGGGGCGGAACGGTGGGTGCGGGCAGCGGGACGGCGTGGCTGAGGGCGTTCATCGGGAACCACCTCCGGGGTCGGTCGGTCTCTGGTGACCCCACGATGAGCGTCCGCCGCGAAAGCCGGAAGATGTTATCCGCAGCCTGTGGAAAACCCCGGCCCTGTGGACGATTCCGTACACCCGTACGAGCTGGCCGGGCCCGTGAACGTTGACGCGCCCGGCGATGAGGGAGCTGCCCCGAGAACGGCGGAAGGCCCGCCGCCACCGCGTGGAGCGGGGCAGCGGGCCTTCCGGTGCGTGCTGGGGTCAGCCGGCGGCCGGAGCCGGGGAGGACGAGCCCGAGGTGGACGACGCCGGGGTCGAGGACGACCCGGACGACGAGGACGTCGTCGACGAGCCCGACGACGAGGAGCTCACCGAGCTGCTCGACGAGGAGCGGCTGTCGGTCCGGTAGAAGCCCGAGCCCTTGAAGACCACGCCCACGGCCGAGAAGACCTTGCGCAGCTTCCCCTGGCAGTCGGGGCAGGTGGTCAGCGCGTCGTCGGTGAACTTCTGCACCGCCTCCAGGCCGTTGCCGCACTCGGTGCACTGGTACTGGTACGTGGGCACTTGTCTTCCTCCTGGCACTCGCGCCTGATGAGTGCTAACGATGGTCAATGATGCGGTATTCCGCTGGATGAGTCCAGCGACTCCGGTGTGACATGGGCCCGGTCGGGCCGCCGTCAGCCCTTGGCGGCGCCCACCAGCTGCGGCTCGGCGGCGGCCGGGACGGTGCCGGCGCCGGCGCCGGATCCGGCGACCACCGTGCTCGCCCCGCCCGACGGCGCCAGCAGGTGCCGCAGCGAGACCAGCGCGGCCAGGCCCAGCCCGGCGCCGACGGCCGGCACCAGGAACCCGGCCGACGGCCCGTGGCTGTCGATCAGCCCCCCGGCCACCATCGAGCCGACCGCCAGGCCGAGGCCGATGGCGCCGGTCAGCCAGGTGAAGGCCTCGGTCTTGGCGCCGTCCGCGACCAGCGTCTCGACCAGGGTGTAGCCGCTGATCAGGGTCGGCGCGATGGCCAGGCCGCAGACCAGTCCGGCGATCGAGAGGGTGACCAGGTTGGGCATCGCCCACAGCGTCGAGCAGCCCAGCACCAGCAGGGTGTAGCTGGTGATCATGCGCTGCTGCACCGCGCGCCGCCAGGCGATCACGCCGTAGAGCACGCCGGCCACCATCGAGCCGCCGGCGAAGATGCCGTACACGGTGCCGGCCGCGGCGTGCTGCCCGACCGAGTCGGCGAAGGCGTTGACCGAGACCTGCATGCCGCCGAACACGGCGCCGACGCCGAGGATGGCGCCGGCCAGCAGCCGGACGCCGGGCGAGGCGAGCGCGGAGACGCGCTGCGCCCCGGGCCGCGGCACGATCCGGGCCGGCGCGGTGCGGCGCTGGGCGGCGAAGGCCAGGCCGCCGACGAAGGTGAGCGCGGCCTCCGTGATCAGGCTCGCGGAGGGGCTGACCGAGGTGGCGATCTTGGCGGCCAGGATCGGGCCGACGACGAAGGTGAGCTCGTCCGTGACGGACTCGAACGCGAACGCGGTGCCGACCTTGGCGGCGGAGGAGGCGGAGGCGCCCTCGGCACCGAGCTTGGCCACCCAGCGGGCGCGGACCATCGCGCCGATCTGCGGCACGCTGGCCCCGGCCGGGACGGCGGCCAGGCACAGGCTCCAGGCCGGCGCGTGGCCGTTCGCGAGGACGATCAGCGCGGCGACCGAGGCGGCGTGCACGAAGACGGTCGGGACGAGGACGGTGGCCTGCCCGTACCGGTCGGCGAGCCGGCCGGTCTGCGGGCCGATCAGGGCCTGGGCGACGGCGGCGACCGCCGTGACGGTGCCGGCCGTGCCCCACGAGCCGCCGGTGCCCGTGACGAGCATCAGGATGCCCATGCCGAGCATGGCGTAGGGCAGCCGCGCGACGAACGCGGGTGCCAGGAACGTCCAGGCACCCGGGGTGCGCAGCAGCGCGCCGTACCCGACGCGCGCGGGTGCGGCGTCCGGGGCGGTGGGGGTGTCCGTGGCGTCGTCGACCGTTCGGCGGGCCGTCACGGTCGTCCTTCCTGCTGCCTGGTAGCGCGGCAAGGGCATGGGGTGGCCCCGACGGCGCCGAGAGTCGTCCTCTCGTGCGTCGACCGGGGTAGATACCGGGCCGCTCCGGCGTGGTTGCCGAGAGCCGGGCCGCAGCCGCCGAGCGGTCGCGCCAACTCTGCATCAGGCAGATGCTGGGTTGGTCAAAAAGCGGTGTTCTTCCACCATACAGTTACGCGCGTAGATAGCGCTAGGCCCCAACGGATCCAAGCCGGAACGGGCTTCCAGGCCCCGAAAGGCCCGGTACGCCACTACTGTACGGCTCACTTCCCGTACAGCCACCCCGCGAGCTTGCCGCCCTTGTCCACGGCCCGCAGCCGCTTCTCCGCCGCCTCGCCGACCTCGTCCGTCGTGACGACGAGCAGCTCGTCGCCGCCGCGCAGCACCGTCGCCCGGTCCGGCACGAAGGAGCTCCCCTCCCGGACGACCAGGGTGACCGCCGCCCCCTTGGGCAGCCGCAGCTCGCCGACCTCCACGCCGGACATCCGGGACTCGGGGGAGAGCGCGACGGACAGCAGGTGGCCGTGCAGCTTCTCCAGCGGCGCGGACTCGATGTCGAGGTCCTGGCCCATCGCGCCCTCGCCGATCTTCAGCTGCCTGGCCACCCAGGGCAGGGTCGGGCCCTGGAGCAGGGTGAAGACGACGACCAGGATGAAGACGATGTTGAAGACGTCCTCGGCCTTGTGCGCGCCCGAGACCACCGGGATGGTGGCGAGCACGATGGGCACCGCCCCGCGCAGCCCGGCCCAGCTCAGCAGGGCCTGCTCCTTGCCGGGCACCCGGAACGGCGTCAGGGTGAGCACCACCGACAGCGGCCGCGCGAGGAAGACCAGCACCCCGCCGATGACGAGCGCCGGGATCACCGCGTCGCCCATCGTCTCGGGCGTGCACAGCAGGCCGAGCAGGACGAACATCCCGATCTGCCCGATCCAGGCCAGGCCGTCCGCGAAGCCGCGCACCGCCGGGCCGTGCGGCAGCTTGGCGTTGCCGAGGATCACGGCGCTGATGTAGACGGCGAGGAAGCCGGAGCCGTGCAGCAGCGCGCCGCCCGCGTAGGCGAGCACGGTCAGCGCCATGACGGCGATCGGGTAGAGGCCGGAGGACGGCAGGGCGACGTGCTTGATCCCGAACGCGCCGAGCTTGCCGACCGCGAGGCCGATCACCGCGCCGATCGCGAGCTCGGCGGCGATCGTGCCGAGCAGGACGTACCAGGAGTCCAGCTCGCCGGTGGTGGCGAAGGCGACGACCAGGATGACGACGGGCGCGTCGTTGAATCCGGACTCGGCCTCCAGCAGGCCGGTGAGCCGGTGCGGCAGCGGGACCATCCGCAGGACGGAGAAGACGGCCGCGGCGTCGGTGGAGGAGACGATCGCGCCGAGCAGCATCGAGGTGCGCCAGTCCAGGCCGACCAGCCAGTGCGCGCCGGCGGCGGTGACGAACACGCTCACCCCGACGCCGACGGTGGCGAGCACGGTGGCCGCCGGCATCACCGGCTTGACCTCTCTCCAGCTGGTCTTCAGGCCGCCCTCGGCGAGGATCACCACGAGGGCCGCGTAGCCGATCACCTGGGTGAGCTCGGCGTTGTTGAAGGTGACGCCGATGCCGTTCTGGCCGAGGGCGACGCCGATCCCGAGGTAGATGAGGAGGCTGGGTAGCCCTGATCGGGTCGATATCCGCACGGCGACCACCGCGACCAGGAGGATCACGGAGAACTCGAGAAGCAGCTGGTTCAGGTGGTCGACGTTCACGCAGGGGCACCTCGTGCAGGCATGGGGGCGGGCGGGGTGTCTCTCGGTGGTGCTGGTGTCTCTCGGTGGTGCTGGTGGTGCTGGAGTCTCTCGGTGATGCAGGTGATGCGGGTAGTGCTGGTGGTACCGGGGTGAGCCGCGGACCCGTTAAGAAGCCGTCAATACTCCTCTTGCGGATCGTTACTCATTCTAACATTTTGCCATATCTTTAGTTGGGCTCCTCACACAGGCCCCGTTCCGGGCCGTCCCCGTGCACGCCGTCCCATGGACTCGGCCTAATGTGGTGCCCTGTCACGGCCGCAGGCCCTGGACACGCCCGCCCGCCCCGAAGTCGAGGACCGCAAGGACCCAGATGCCCCGCTCCAAGAAGTTCCGGCGCGCCCGTCTGATCGTGATCGTGCTGGTCGTGCTGCTGGTGGCCGGCGTCGGCTACGGCGGTTACCGGGGGGTCGCCGCGGTCCGCGCGTCCTTCCCGACGGTCGACGGCACCGTGAAGATCGCGGGCCTGAGCGCGCCGGTCGACGTCAAGCGCGACGCCAACGGCATCCCGCAGATCTACGCCGACACCTCCGAGGACCTCTACCGCGCCCAGGGCTACGTCCAGGCGCAGGACCGCTTCTGGGAGATGGACGTCCGCCGGCACATCACCGCCGGCCGCCTCTCCGAGATGTTCGGCGACTCCCAGGTCGACACCGACTCCTTCATCCGCACCATGGGCTGGCGCCAGGTGGCGCAGAAGGAGTTCGACACCAAGCTCTCGCCGGAGACCAAGAAGTACCTCCAGGCGTACTCGGACGGCGTCAACGCCTGGCTGGCCGAGCACCCGGGCGGGGAGAAGGCCTCGCTGGAGTACGCGATGCTCGGCGCCGTCAACAGCGGCTACAAGCCCGAGCAGTGGAGCCCGGTCGACTCGGTGGCCTGGCTCAAGGCGATGGCCTGGAACCTCTCCGGGAACCTCCAGGAGGAGATCGACCGCTCGCTGCTGTCCCAGGACTTCACCCCGGACAAGATCGCCGAGCTGTACCCGGACTACCCGTACGCCCGCAACGGCACGATCGTGAAGACCGGCACGGTCTCGGGCGACACCTACCGCCCGGCCGACGGCTCCACCGCGCCGGGCACCGGCAACCCCGCGGCCCCCACCGCGCAGGGCGCGGCCACCACCAAGGCGCTCCTGCAGGGCCTCACCGACCGGGTCGACGCGATGCCGCAGCTGCTCGGCCGCCCGGGCCAGGGCATCGGTTCCAACTCCTGGGTGGTGGCCGGCTCGCACACCACGACCGGCCAGCCGCTGATGGCCAACGACCCGCACCTCGGCCCCGGCCTGCCCTCGGTCTGGTACCAGACGGGCCTGCACTGCCGCACCGTTTCGCCGACCTGCCAGTTCGACGTCACCGGCTTCACCTTCGCGGGCATGCCCGGCGTGGTGATCGGCCACAACAAGGACGTCGCCTGGGGCTTCACCAACCTGGGCGCCGACGTCACCGACCTGTACCTGGAGAAGGTCACCGGCCCGGACACCTACCAGGTGGACGGCAAGGACGTGAAGTTCGACCTCCGCAAGGAGACCATCAAGGTCGCCGGCGGCGAGGACCGCACCATCACCGTCCGCACCACCCAGACCGGCGCCCCGCTCATCTCCGACCAGAGCACCGAGCAGCAGAACGTCGGCAAGTACGCCCCGAACGGCAGCGCCGCCCCCGACCGCGGCACCGGCGGCTACGGCGTCGCCCTGCAGTGGACGGCGCTGAACCCCGGCAAGACGATGGACGCCGTCTTCGAGCTGGACAAGGCGAAGAACTGGGACGACTTCCGCAACGCCGCCAAGGACTTCGCCGTCCCCGCGCAGAACCTGATCTACGCCGACGCGAAGAACATCGGCTACCAGGCCCCGGGTGACATCCCGGTCCGCGGCAAGGGCGACGGCACGCTCCCGGCCCCGGGCTGGGACTCCGCCTACCAGTGGAAGGGCTCGATCCCCTTCGCCGCGCTGCCGTACAGCTTCAACCCGTCCGCCGGCTACATCGTCACCGCCAACCAGGCCGTGGTCGACCCGACGTACAAGTACAGCATCACCAAGGACTGGGAGTACGGCACCCGGGCCAAGGAGATCACCGACCAGATCGACGGCCTGCTCAAGAACAACGGCAAGATCTCGCCGGACGACATGCAGACCCTGCAGCTGGACAACACCAGCGTCATGGCCAAGACGCTCGTCCCGCTGCTGCTCAAGCAGCAGATCGACGACCCGTACGTGCGCGAGGCCCAGGACCTCCTGAAGGACTGGAACTACCACCAGGACGCCGACTCGGCCGCCGCCGCGTACTACAACGCGGTCTGGCGCCAGCTGCTCACCCTCGCGTTCGGCCAGAAGTTCCCGGCCGACATCCGCGCCAAGGGCAACTGCCTGCTGGTCCGCCAGCAGGACGACCCGACCAAGCCGGACAGCTCCAGCAAGATCGTCACCGAGTGCGGCACCCGCGACCCGGACAAGGCCCAGCCCGACGGCGGCGACCGCTGGACCGAGGTCGTGCGCCAGCAGCTGAGCAAGCCCGACAGCACCTGGTGGACGTACATCGACTCGCAGCACAAGGAGCAGAAGGGCCTGGACAACCTGCTCCAGGAGGCGATGAAGAACGCCCGCCAGGAGCTGACCTCGCTGCTCAGCAAGGACGTCTCCAGCTGGAGCTGGGGCCGCCTGCACAAGCTGACGCTGCGCGAGCAGACCCTCGGCACCGACGACTCGTCGATCGCCTCCGGCGTCGTCCACAAGCTGCTCAACCGCGGCCCGTACCGCCTCTCCGGCAGCTCGGCGGCGGTCGACGCAGCGGGCTGGAACGCGGCGGCCGGCTACCAGGTGGACTGGATCCCGTCGATGCGCATGGTCGTCGACCTGAGCGACTTCGACTCCTCGCGCTGGGTCAACGTCGGCGGCGCCTCCGGCCACGCCTTCCACGAGAACTACAACGACCAGACCGACCTCTGGCTCAAGGGCAAGCTGCTGACCTGGGCCTACACGCCGGACGCGGTCGAGAAGGCGACCAAGCACAAACTGGTCCTGACCAACGGCTGACGCCCGGAGCACCGGTGGCCCCGCTCGAACGCGAGCGGGGCCACCGCCGTCTCCGGGCCCGCCGCGCGGTCCGGGATCACCCGAGCGGGTGGCGCCCCGACGGCGTGACCGCCACGTCCACCGGACGGTCGTGCGGCTCGGCCGGCACCTCCGCCAGCAGCTCGTGCTCGTACAGCAGCACCGCCAGCACCGGCCGCGCCCCGGCCCGCTCCAGCCGGGCCAGCACCCGGTCGTAGCTGCCGCCGCCACGGCCCAGCCGCAGCCCGCGCCGGTCCACCGCCAGCCCCGGCAGCAGCACCACCGACGCCCCCACGACGGCCTCCGGCCCCAGCCGCGGCCCGACCGGCTCCAGCAGCCCGCGCCCGGCCGGGGCCAGCGCGTCCACGCCCTCGTACACCGCCCAGTCCAGGTCGTTGTCGGCCAGCAGGACGGGCAGCAGCACCCGCACGCCCCGCGCCCGCAGCCCGTCCAGCAACGGCCCCGTCCCGGGCTCGGCGCCGACCGAGACGTACGCGGCGACCGTGGCCCCCGGCGCGGCCAGCCCCCCGGCGTGCAAGGCCAGCGCGTGCGCCGCCTCCGCGCGCTGTTCCCCGGTGAGTGCCCGGCGATCGGCCAGCAGCCGTGTCCTCAGCCCGCTCTTCTCGTTGTGCATGGGATCTCCCCTGCTCTGCTCCGAGGTCCTCTGAACCCCGCCATGGCCCCCGCCACCGACGGGCCGAGCCTGACACGCGAAAGGGCGCCCCGATTGCCCACCCCGCTGCTGGTCCACGCCCTGGCCGCGCTGAGCGTCCCCGCGCTGGCCGGCACCACCGTGCTCGGCCTGCGGCTGCGCCGGGCGCACGGCGAGGCCGCCGACCGGGAGGCGCTGCTGCACGAGCGGGTCGCCGAGCTGGAGGGCCGCTGCGCCGAACTGGAGCGCACCGCCTCCTGCGACCCGCTCACCGGCGTGTGGAACTACCGGCACCTCCAGCTCACCCTGGACCGCGAGATCGAGCGCGCCCGCCGCGCCGAGCAGTCCGACCAGCACGAGGGGCCGCGCCCGCTGGCCGTGCTGCTCCTGGAGATCGCCGGCTTCGACGCGATCGTCACCGAGCACGGGCGCGCGCGGGCCGGCGCCATACTGCGCGACCTCGCCCAGCGCCTGGCGATGGAGATCCGCCGGTCCGACACCCTCGGCCGCTACAGCGGCGAGGAGTTCCTGGTGATCCTGCCGGACACCGGCGCCGAGGGCGCCGCCCAGGTCGCCGAGCGGCTGGTCTGGTCGGTGCGCCGGCACCTGCTGCTCGACTGGTCCTCCGGCCCCCGCGAGCCCCGCCCGGCGGGCGGAAACGGCCTCACCGCCGCCGTCGGCGTCGCCGTGCTCCCCGAGGACGGCACCCACGCGGCCGTCCTGCTCCGGGCCGCCGACCGGGCGCTCGCCGGGGCCCGCGCGGCGGGCGGCGACTGCTGGCGCGGCAGCCTGCCGGCCGGGCACCGCGCGCCCGTCACTTCCGGTACGGAGGGCGGTCCGACTGCCGAACGTGACCGTTCGGAAAAGCCGGGTAGTCTGTCGCCCTGTGCCGGCGGGGACCCCCTCTCCCAGCCGGTCATTTCCCAGACGCCTGCCACCGCGGCCGGCCCCGGCGACGGGCTTCCCCAGCCGCCCGACCGCGCCCGGACGGCTGAAAACGTGCCTTAGTAAGGTTTGCGCATGACGACGACCAACACTCGAATTCCGGTAACCAAGGCCGTGGTACCCGCGGCCGGACTGGGCACCCGCTTCCTCCCGGCCACCAAGGCCACGCCGAAGGAGATGCTGCCCGTCGTCGACAAGCCGGCCATCCAGTACGTCGTCGAGGAGGCCGCCGCCGCGGGGCTGTCCGACATACTGATGGTCACGGGCCGCAACAAGCGCGCCCTGGAGGACCACTTCGACCGCGCCTACGAGCTGGAGGAGCTCCTCGCCCGCAAGGGTGACGAGGACCGCCTGCGCCGCGTCCGCGAGTCCGTCGAACTGGCGAACATGCACTACGTCCGCCAGGGCGACCCGAAGGGCCTCGGCCACGCCGTCTCGGTCGCCGAGCAGCACGTCGCCGGCCAGCCCTTCGCCGTCCTCCTCGGCGACGACCTGATCGACCCCCGCGACCCGCTGCTGGCCCGCATGATCGAGGTCCAGCAGGAGCTCGGCGGCTCGGTCGTCGCCCTCATGGAGGTCGACCCCTCCCAGATCCACCTGTACGGCTGCGCCGCCGTCAAGGCGAACGGCTTCGGCGAGGACGTCTTCCAGGTGACCGACCTGGTCGAGAAGCCCGACACCGCCGACGCCCCGTCGAACTACGCCGTCATCGGCCGCTACGTCCTCGACCCCTCGGTCTTCGACGTGCTGCGCGAGACCCCGCCCGGCCGCGGCGGCGAGATCCAGCTCACCGACGCCCTGCGCGAGCTGACCACCCGCGACGCGGAGTCCGGCGGCCAGGTGCACGGCGTGCTCTTCAAGGGCCGCCGCTACGACACCGGCGACCGCGCCGACTACCTGCGCGCTATCGTCCGACTGGCCTCCGAGCGCGAGGACCTGGGCCCGGAGTTCCGCTCCTGGCTGCGGGAGTTCGTCGCCACCGAGCTGCAGGACTGACACACCGACCGAGAGCGAGCCGCCGATGACCGGGTCCGAGCACAGCCACAGCGCCGCCGCAGCCTGCTGCGACGCCACCGCGGACCCGGTACCGGCGGCTCCTCGCCTGTGGACGGTCGACGAGCACCTCGCCGACGTCCTCGCCGCCGTCACCCCGCTGCCGGCCATCGAACTCGGCCTGCTCGACGCCCGCGGCTGCCGGCTCGACGAGGACGTGCTCGCGGACGGCGACCTGCCGCCGTTCGACAACAGCTCGATGGACGGGTACGCCGTCCGCACCGCCGACACCGTCCGCGCCACCGCCGAGTACCCCTCGGTGCTCGCCGTGGTCGGCGACATCGCGGCCGGCGCCGGCGAACTGCCCCGGGTCGGACCGGGCCAGGCCGCCCGGATCATGACCGGCGCCCCCGTCCCGCCCGGCGCGGAGGCCGTCGCCCCGGTCGAGTGGACCGACGGCGGCACCGGCACCGGCGAGGCGGCCGACGCGATGACCGCGGCCGTCGAGGACGAGGAGGTCCGGGTCCTGCGCCCGGTCGCCGAAGGCGCCCACATCCGCCGCCGCGGCAGCGACGTCGCGGCCGGCTCGCGCGTCCTGGAGGCCGGCACCCGGCTCGGCCCCACCCAGCTCGGCCTGCTCGCCGCGATCGGCCGGGCCACCGTGAAGGTCCGCCCGCGCCCCCGGGTGGTCGTGCTGTCCACCGGCAGCGAGCTGGTCCAGCCCGGCGAGCCCGTCGGCCCCGGCCAGATCTCCGACTCCAACAGCTTCGCCCTCACCGCCGCGGCCCAGGACGCCGGCGCCATCGCCTACCGGGTCGGCGGGGTCCCGGACGACGCCGCCCGGCTGCGCGCCGTCCTGGAGGACCAGCTCGGCCGCGCCGACCTCATCGTCACCAGCGGCGGCGTCAGCGTCGGCGCGTACGACGTGGTCAAGGAGGTCTTCGAGTCCTACGGGGGCGTGGACTTCCGGCGGCTGCGGATGCAGCCCGGCAAGCCGCAGGGCTTCGGGCGGATCGGCGCCTCCGCGGGCTCGGCCGGCGTGCCGCTGCTCGCCCTGCCCGGCAACCCGGTCAGCGCCTACATCTCCTTCGAGCTGTTCGTCCGCCCGGTCATCCGCACCATGCTCGGCGCCCCGGACGTGCACCGCCCGGTGGTCCGCGCGCTCTGCCCGGCGGCGCTGCGCTCCCCGGCCGGACGGCGGCAGTTCCTGCGCGGCCGCTACGCGCCGGACGGCACGGTCGAGCCGGTCGGCGGGGCCGAGTCCCACCTGGTCGGCGCGCTGGCCCGGGCGAACTGCCTGATCACCGTCCCCGAGGACGTCACCGAGCTGCCCGCGGGCAGCTCCGTGGACGTGGTCCTGCTCGACTCCTGAGGCCCGTCCCGTCCCGTGATCCGGCCCCTCCCACGCGGCGGGGCGGGGGAGCTGTACGGTAGCGCGGTATTCGATCTGCGCGCCCCTGGAGCCCCCGTGACCACACCTCCCCCCGGCGACCGCCTCACCCACGTCGACGACCAGGGCGCGGCCCGGATGGTCGACGTCTCCGAGAAGGCCACCACCGCGCGCACCGCCGTCGCGGCCGGCCGGGTCAGGGTCTCCCCGAAAGTGGTCGAACTGCTGCGCGGCGAGGGCGTGCCCAAGGGCGACGCCCTCGCGGTCGCGCGCATCGCCGGGATCATGGGCGCCAAGCGGACGCCCGACCTGATCCCGCTCTGCCACCCGATCGCCGTCTCCGGCGTGAAGGTCGACCTCGCCGTCGCCGACGACGCGGTCGAGATCACCGCCACCGTGAAGACCGCCGACCGCACCGGCGTCGAGATGGAGGCCCTGACCTCCGTGACGGTCGCCGCGCTGACCGTCATCGACATGGTCAAGGCGGTGGACAAGGGCGCCGCCATCGAGTTCGTCCGGGTGCTCAGCAAGACCGGCGGCAAGAGCGGCGACTGGTTCGCCCCTGGGGTGGACGCATGAAGGCGTCGGCAGGGAAGGCGCTGGCCGTCACCGTCTCCAACCGCGCCTCGGCCGGTGTCTACGCGGACAAGGGCGGCCCGCTGCTGGTCGCCGGGCTGACCGCGATGGGCTTCACCGCCGACGGCCCGCGCGTCGTGCCGGACGGCGAGCCCGTCGAGGCGGCCCTGCGGGAGGCCGTCGCGGCCGGCTACGACGTCGTGCTGACCACCGGCGGCACCGGCATCTCGCCGATGGACCTCACCCCCGAGATGACCGCCCGGGTCATCGACCGGCAGGTCCCCGGCATCGCCGAGGCGATCCGCGCGCACGGCCGCGACAAGGTGCCGACCTCGGCGCTCTCCCGCGGGCTGGCCGGTCTCGCCGGACGTACGCTGATCGTCAACCTGCCGGGATCGACCGGCGGCGTCCGGGACGGCCTCGCCGTGCTGGAGCCGCTGCTCGCCCACGCCGTCGACCAGCTCGGCGGAGGGGACCACCCCCGGCCCGACGACGCGGCACCCGGGAGAGCGCACTGAACGCCGGCTGGCCGGTAGAGCTCCACGAGGGGGAGGTCGCGCTGTGCCCGATCAGGGTGCGCGACCAGCGCGACTGGCAGGAGGTCAGCCGCCGCAACCGGGACTGGCTGCGGCGCTGGGAGGCCACCGTGCCGCCCGGCCCGGCCGGCCAGGCGGCCGGGCCGCGCCCGACCTTCCGGCAGATGGTCCGCTTCCTGCGCGGGGAGGCCTCGGCCGGGCGGATGCTGCCCTTCGTCGTACTCCACGAGGGCCGGCTGGTCGGCCAGCTGACCGTCGGCGGAATCACCTGGGGCTCGATGTGCTCGGCCAACGTCGGCTACTGGGTCGACGAGGCGGTGGCCGGCCGCGGCATCATGCCCACCGCCGTGGCGCTTTCGGTCAACCACTGTTTCCGCAACCTCGGGCTGCACCGGATCGAGGTCTGCATCCGCCCGGAGAACACCCCGAGCCGCCGGGTGGTGGAAAAGCTCGGGTTCCGTCCGGAGGGAATGCGCCCGCGCTATCTCCACATCGACGGCGACTGGCGCGACCACCTCGTGTACGCGCTGACGGCCGAGGAGGTCCCCGAGGGGATGCTGGAACGCTGGCGGGCGCTCAGTTCGGCTGCGGGCCGCGATAATTGAATGTATGTTCGAATCAAATATCGATATGGCATCGACGTGGAGACGGACGGTCACAAATGCCGTCAAAATAGTCGGAGAATCAGCTTGATCACACGACACGCCGCGTCAAATTGCTGTCGGGCCTTCCCCGTCGCCCGTACGGTGTGAATCGTGAGCAGTAGCGGCCTTATCTACGCCGTCATCGTAGGGGCCTGGGCCGCCTATCTGGTGCCCATGTGGCTTCGCAGGCAGGACGAACTCAACGAGGCGCGCCCGACGGAACGCTTCAGCACCGCCATCCGCCTGCTGGCCGGGCGTTCGGCGCTGGAGCGGCGGGCGGCCCGGTCCCTGGGCGACGAATCGCGTGACGACGAGCAGAGCAGCGACGGCCCTCCCGCACGGGACGAGGCCGTCTCCGGCGACCCCGCGGACCGGGAGCCCGAGCCCCCGGCGGAGCGGCCCGAGCGCCCCGGGCGGCCGGCCCCGGTCCCCGCGCCGCCGGGCGGGGCGGAGCGCCGGGCGCGCCTGCTGGCCCGCCGGCGCCGGATGGTCACCGCCCTCTTCCTGGCCTTCGCGCTCGGCGCGGTGGTCGCGGCGGTGGCCGGACTGGCCTTCCTGTGGGTGCCGGCCGTCCCGGCGGTCCTCCTGACCCTCTACATCGGTCACCTGCGCAAGCTGGAGCGCCAGCGCTACGAGGTGAAGCTCGACCGGGTCCGGGCCGCGCAGGCCGCCGAGCGGCTGCGCAAGCGCGAGCAGCAGCGCGCCGAGGCCCGGGCGGCCGACGAGGTGCAGACCGCGGTCGTCGCCCCGCCGGAGCCGTCGGCCCCGGCCGAGCCGCGGGTCGCCCGCCGTCCGCACCTGCGGCTGGCCCCGGGGCCCGAGGAGGCCCGGGGTGCGGCGTCGTCGGCCTCGGCGCTCGTGGAGGCGACGGAGCACGACGAGTGGGTCGACGGCATGCGCGAGCGCGGCGCGGCCGGCCCGGACTCCTGGGAGCCGGTGCCCGTCCCGCTGCCGACGTACGTGACGGCGCCGGTCGCCCCGCGGGTCTCCCGCGGCCTGGACCTGACGGCCCCGGGGACGTGGACCGCCGGGCGTCCGACGGAGTCGCGCAACACCCCGCTCTTCGACCAGTACGCCGAGCCGCCGGCCCCCGAGACCCGCCCGCGCGCCGCCAACGAGTGAGCGGCCGCGGGCCCCGGCCGGCAGCGGGATCGGGGGGTGGTCACGGACCCCCTCCGAAAGGTGCTAAAGTTTCTTCTCGTTGGGGCTGTGGCGCAGTCCGGTAGCGCACCTCGTTCGCATCGAGGGGGTCAGGGGTTCGAATCCCCTCAGCTCCACCCAACAAGGGCCCCGCCCGGTCGACAAGACCGGGCGGGGTTCCTGCTTTGTGGCGGCGTTCGCGTCAACTGCCCGCGGGGGCGGGTGTCCTGGCGGTCGGTCCGGTCCCGCCGCCGGCCTGTGAAGAAGGTCACACGACGCCGCTCCCGCCGGTTCCGGAGCCACGGTCGGCCCTCAGGGGGGTCGGTTATGGTGGGTTGGCCCAGACGGCGACGAGGGAACGATCTGGTCTATCTCAACGGGGTGCCATCGCGGTGCGCGAGTTCGGTCTGACACGGTGGGCACGACGGACGGACGCGGAGGACCGCGGCACCACTCCAGCCCCCGGAGGACCGGCTCCGAGCGTGGTCGTCGCGGGCTGCCTCGCGGCGCTCTCCCTGGCGGCGTACGTCGTCGTGCGCCACTTCCACGGCCAGACGATGGTCGACATGCTCGTCTACCGGGCCGAGGGCGCGGCCGTCGTGCACGGCCAGGACCTGTACGCGATGCGGCTGCCCGGCTGGGACCTGCCCGCCACGTACCCGCCGTTCGCCGCGATGCTGTTCGTGCCGAGCACCTGGTTCGACGTGAGCACGCTGCGCGTCCTGGTGCAGCTGCTCAACCTCGGCCTGCTGGCGCTCGCCGCCCACCTCTCCTTCCGCCTGGTCGGCCGGCCGGCCGCGCGGCACCGCACCGCCGCCGTGCTCCTCGCGACCGGGTTCGGCGTCTGGCTGGAGCCGGTCTTCACCACGTTCCAGTACGGGCAGGTCAACCTCGGCATCCTGTGCCTGGTCCTGTGGGACCTGACCCGCCCGGACCGCAGCCGCGCCAAGGGCGTGGGCATCGGCCTGGCCACCGCCATCAAGATCACCCCCGGCCTGTTCGCGGTCTACCTGCTGCTGACCGGCCGGATCAGGGCCGCGCTGGTCTCCGGGGGCACCTTCCTGGCGGCCGGACTGGTCGGCTGGCTCGTGCTGCCCGACGCGACCTTCGGGTTCTGGACGAAGTACCTGTGGGACCCGAGCCGGGTCGGGGTCACCGTCATCGCCGACAACCAGTCGCTGCGCGGCGCCGTCTGCCGACTGCTCAGCAGCAACGAGCCCGGCCTCGCCGGACTGGCCGCGTGCGCGGCCGTCGGCATCCTCGGCCTCGGCGTGGCCGTCCTGGCCGGGCGCTCGCGCTCGCTGCGGCGCGCCGACGCGTGGGGCGCCCTGTGCACCGCGTTCACGGCGCTCCTGGTGTCGCCGATCAGCTGGACCCACCACTGGGTGTGGTGCATCCCGCTGCTCGCCCTGCTGGCCGTGGAGGCCAGGACCACCGGGCGCAAGGTCCTGCTCGGGGTGGCGCTGGCGGTGTTCCTCTCGCACGCGATGTGGACCGTGCCGCACCGCTGGGGGCTCGGCGTCGCCTGGTACTGGCAGCTGCCGTCCTCGGTCTACGCGCCGTTCGGCATGGCCCTGCTGGTCGTCGTGGCGCTGCGGCTGTACCGCCTGCGCGGCGGCCCGGGCGAGCTCGGAGCCGAGGCCGACGAGGTGCTCCGCCGCGCCGAGCTCGGCGCGGACGCGGCCCTGACGAAGCAGGCGTGACCATGGCCGTCGACACCCGCTCCGCGACACCCGCCCCCGCCCGGCTGCCCGGCGCCGCCGTGCGCTCGGTGCTGGCCGGCAGCCCGGCCCGGCGCACCGTGCTGCTCGGCGTCCTGTGCTTCGCCGTCATGTGCGCCATCGGGCTGCAGGGCTGGACCTCGGTCGCGCTCGGCGGCTTCGACCTCGGGATCTTCGACCAGGGCATCCGCGGCTACGCCCACTTCGGGCTGCCCGTCTCGACGCTGAAGAGCTACCACCACGAGTTCCCGCCGGGCTTCTCGCTCCTCGGCGACCACTTCTCGCCGGTCCTCGCGCTGCTCGCGCCGCTGTACTGGATCTGGGACGACCCGCGCTCGCTGATCCTCGGGCAGGCCCTGCTCTTCGCGTCCGGCGTGCCGCTGATCCGGCGGATCGCCGTCCACGCCTTCGCGTACACCGCCCCGGCCACCGCCCGGCGCGCCGCCGACCTGGCGGGCCTCGTCTACGCCCTCGGGTGGCCGCTGCTGGTCGCCTCCCGGGTGGGCTTCCACGAGGTGGCCTTCGCCGTGCCGCTGACCCTGCTGATGCTGGAACGCGGCCTGGCCCGCAAGTACTGGACGGTGGCCCTGGCCGCCGTCCTGCTGTGCTGCACCAAGGAAGACCTCGGCCTGATGGTGGCCGCGTACGGACTGGTCCTGCTGCTGCGCCTGCGCGGCTCCGGGGACCGCGCCGGCCGGTACACCGGCATCGGGCTGCTGGTGAGCGGACCGCTCGCCTCGGCCGTCGCGATCAAGTGGCTGATCCCGGCGATGGGCGGCGAGCCGGGCTACTACTGGAACTACGGCTCGATCGGCAGCGACGCC
This sequence comes from Kitasatospora sp. NPDC057936, assembly GCF_042887525.1. Lineage (NCBI taxonomy): Bacteria > Bacillati > Actinomycetota > Actinomycetes > Kitasatosporales > Streptomycetaceae > Kitasatospora > Kitasatospora sp. NPDC057936. Next base: position 60,241 of record NZ_JBHVPD010000039.1, on the reverse strand, counting down.
GGGGACGCCCTGCACAACCTGCTGGGCAACCCGTTCCTGCTGGTCCAGGCCGCCTTCGACCAGCCGCTCAAGCCGCTGCTGCTGCTCTGGCTCTTCGGCACGATGTTCCTGCTGCCGCTGCGCTCGGCGACCGTCCTGTGCGCGGTGCCGCTGCTGGCCGAGCGGATCCTCTCCAGCAACCCCAACCACTGGTCGATCGCCCGCCACTACGACTCCATGCTGTGGCCGATCCTGCTCACCGCGGCCGTCGAGGTGACCGGCCGGCTGATGGCCGAGGAGCGCACGGCACGCCGCGGCCGCCTCCTGGGCCTGGCCGCGGCGGGCTGCGCGCTGGTCGCCGCCGTGCCGCTCGGGCTCGCGCAGCTGGCCGTGCCGTCCTCCTGGCAGCCCAAGACGAGCGAGGCGGCGCTCGTCCGGGCGGCCGCGCTCGTCCCCGACGGCGCGTCGGTGGAGGCGGACAACCAGATCGCGCCGCGGCTCACCGCCCGGGCGGACGTGGTGCTGGTGGACGGCACCCCGCGCGGGCGCGAGTACGTGCTCACGCGGTCGGACAAGCGCTCGTTCCCGTTCGAGACGGACAAGCAGCAGGCCGAGCGGATCCAGCTGCTGCTGGCCCACGGGTACCGGCAGGTCTGGGCCGAGGACGGCGTGGTGCTGCTGCACCGGGAGGGCACCGAGCCGATCCCGGGCGAGCACGTGCCGGGCGGGGACAGCAAGCCCGTCCAGGACAAGGTGCCGTCGGACGTGGGGCACAACCTCTTCCGGGGCTGACTTCCGGGACCTCTTCCGGGGCTGACACTCAGGCCCGGACGACCACGACCGGGCACCCCGCGTGGTGGAGGCAGTACAGGGAGACGGTGCCGAGCAGGGCCCCCGGCGGGGCGCGGCGGCCCCGGCTGCCGACGACCAGGGCGGCGGCCCCCTCGGCGGCGGCCACCAGGGTGGGGCCGGGCGCTCCGGCGGCGAGGTGGCGGCGGACGGCGAGCCCTTCGGGGCAGGCGGCCAGCGTCTCGTCGAGGATCTCGGCGGCGCGGCGCTCGGGCCCGAAGCCGTCCAGGGCGGGCGGGACGAACCCGTGCTCGCCGTACAGGCAGGGGAAGTCCCAGACGGTCACGGCCTCCAGCGGGGCGCCGCTCAGGTCGGCCAGGCGGGCCGCCCAGCGGACGGCGGCGCGGGAGGCCGGGGAGCCGTCCACGCCGACCACGATCCTGCCGTCGAGCTGCCGGGCCATGCATCGAGCGTAGGGCCCGTCGTCGGACTCCCGCCTGCCGTGCGGGCGGAAGCCCGACGACGGGCCCTGAGACGCCCGAGGGCCGGCCGGAACTCCGTCCCGGCCGGCCCTCGGGCGCGCAAGCGCGTCAGGGGCGCTGGGTGTCCGTGTACGCGCCGTGCTGGTGGGCGCCGGCCTGGGCCGGCACCGAGCCGTAGCGGCCCGGGCGGCGACCGCGCGGGTGGCGGGTCAGGTGGAAGCCGAGGACGCCCGCGACGGCGGCCAGGGCGCCGCCGCCGATCGTCCAGTACCAGCGGCTGTTCCAGCCGGAGAACCAGCCGGTGTACCAGTGGTCCGCCGCCTTCACCGGGGCCGCCGCCTTGGCGGTGCTCGCGCCGCCGCCGGCCGGCGGGACGAGCGGCGCCTTGAGCTCGCCCCCCTCGGGCTGGGCGTTGTCGGCGTCGCCCTTGGCAGCGGTGTGCAGCTGGACGGAGGCGGCGAGGCCGAGGTCCTGCTGCGCGACGTCGGTGGCCGCGAGCTTCACGTAGTACGTGCCGGGCAGCGGGTCGCCGGACCACGGCTCGGCCCAGGTGCGGACCTCGCGCAGGGTGCAGCTCAGGGCGAGCGAGGCGGTGTTCTCGTCGCCCGTGGCGTTCTGGGTGCCGGCGGTGCAGGCCTGGCGGCGGCGCAGCCCGTCGAAGACCTCGACGGCCCAGGTCTGCGGGCCGTGTCCGTGCCGGTCGGCGGCGGGGGCCAGGTTGACGGTCACGGAGACCGTCGGGGTCTGGCCCTCGGCGGCCCCGAACGCCCAGTACAGGTAGTCGCCGGTGGAGGCGGCGACGTTGGCGTCCTGGCCGGGGGAGAGGTTGACGGCGGTCAGGAAGGAGGTGCCGGCCTTGGTCGCCGGGGCCGCGGTGCCGCTCGCGCTCGGCGCGGGGGTCGGCGAGGCGGCGGAGGCCGCCGGGGCGGCCAGCGCGAGGGCGGGCAGCAGGGCGGAGGCGGCGAGCAGGCCGCGAAGAGTCCTACGCATGGTCAGTTCTCCCGCCAGACGGCGATCCGCCAGCGGGCGATCCAGCCGGCCACCAGGCCGGTCAGCAGGCCGGCGCCGGTGAGGGTGAGCAGCAGGATCCAGCCGCGGCCGAGGCCCATCGCCGCGCCCTCGGGGGCGGGGGAGGCGGAGGCCAGGTCGACGGTCAGCTCCAGCGGCAGGCCGGGGTCGGCCTGGACGCCGGCCTGGGGGGCCAGCGAGTTGCTGACGACCAGGCAGACGGTTGTCGGCGGCTGCTCGCTCGGCGACGCCTTGGGCTTGGCGATGACGTAGCCCTTGGAGTCGTTCGTGGACCAGCGCAGGCCGGTGGAGATCACGTCGTTGCGGCCGTTGTCCGCGTCGGTGCCGCGGACCAGCTCCTGACCGGTCGCGCTGGTGGCCTGGAGCAGGACGCCGTAGTCCCGGGCGACGGCCCGGTCCAGGGAGACGCTGACCGAGGCGCGCAGCTCCTGGCCGGACTTGACCGGGACCTTGTAGACGCGGTGCTCGGAGAACTTCTCGCGGTCGCTGTAGACGCCGGGGGCGAGGACGGGGGCGTTCTCGCACTTGTCGGTGCCGGCGGTCTTGACCGGGTTGACGGTGTAGGTGTCGTCGCTGCGGTCGATCAGCTGCTTCACCTTGTTGGTGAGCTGGTCCTGGCTGCGGACGTCGGTGTAGGTGCCGCCGGTCGCGTTGGCGATGCAGAGCAGCTGCTGGCGGGTCTTGTCGTCGTGGGCGAGGCCGAGGGTGTCGACGACCAGGTGGATGCCCTGGGCGGCGAGTTCGCGGGCCACGTCGCACGGGTCCGGCGGGGCGCAGTCGTCCTCGCCGTCGGTGATCAGGACGATCCGGCGGGTCGCGTCGCCCTTGCCGAGGTCCTGGGCGGCGCCGCGCAGCGCCAGGCCGATCGGGGTCCAGCCGGTGGGGCGCAGGGTGGCGACCGCGGTCTTGGCCTCGACCTTGTTGGTCTTGCCGACCGGGAACAGCTGCTTGGTGTCCTGGCAGCCGACGGTCTTGTCGTTGCCGGGGTAGGTCGCGCCGAGCGTGCGGATGCCGAAGTCGGTCTCCGCGGGCAGGGCGTCGATCACCTCGTTGAGGGACTGCTGGGCCACCGAGATGCGGCTCTTGCCCTGGATGTCGGCGGTGTTCATGGAGCCGCTGACATCGAGGATGAGGTCGACCCTGGGGGCCTCCTGGGGAGCCGGGGCGGAGCCGCCCGATGGTTCGTCGGCGTGGGCGGGCAGGCCGAGGAGCAGCGAGGCACCCGTTATCGCCGCGGCGGCGAGCAGGCTGCCCAGCCTGGTCGTTGGTCGTCGTCGTCCGGTAATCACGCGGCCGATCCTAGGGATCATCAGTTCGCCATGGCCAAACGAGTCCGCAGCGTGGCGGTGGTGCACCCCCGGGCGAACTCCCGCGCGCGGGCGGGGTTTCGCGGGCGCCGGGCTCACACGGCGCTTATGCGCGGTGGTTAGCCTTCCGTGCGGACCGGTCGAGCGGGTCCGGACCGGCCGGGCGGGCGGCGAAGGGGGCGCGGTGGAGCTGACGGGCGTCGGGAAGCGGTACGGGCGGGGCGGGCGGTGGGTCCTGCGCGGGGTCGACCTGGCCGTCCGGCCGGGGGAGTTGGTGCGGATCGCGGGGGCGAACGGGACGGGCAAGTCGACGCTGCTCAGGCTCGTCGCGGGGATCGAGCGGCCGAGCGCGGGGCGGGTGGTGCGGCCGGGGACGGCGGCGTACGTGCCGGAACGGTTCCCGCCGGCGCTGCCGTTCGACGCGGCCTCGTACCTGCTGCGGGTCGGCCGGGTGCACGGGCTGACGGACGCGGAGGCGCGGCGCGGGGCGGCGGAGTGGCTGGACCGGTTCGGCATCGCGGACCGAGCGGGCACGCCGCTGAGCCGGCTGTCGAAGGGCACCTGCCAGAAGGTCGCGGTCGCGCAGGCGCTGCTGCCCGGGGCGCGGGTGCTGCTCCTGGACGAGGCCTGGACCGGGCTCGACCCGGCGGCCCGGACGGTGCTGGACGAGGCCGCGGCCGAGCGGGCGGCGGGCGGCGGCGCGGTGCTGTTCGTCGACCACGACCCGGCGCGGCTGGCCGGACTGACCACGGCCGCCTACCGGGTCGGCTCGGACGGCGGGCTGCGGCCCGCGGAGGAGCGGGCCGTGCGGGCGGACGGCCCGTCGGTGCGGGTGGAGGTGGACGTGGACGTCCTGGACGGTGATCCGCTGCCCGCCCGGCTGCCGGGCGCCCCGGAGCTCACCGCGCTGGAGGGGACGGCGGTGCGGCTCACGGTGGCGGCGGCGCACTCGGACGCGCTGCTGCGCCGCCTGCTGACCGGCCGTCCGGCCGTGAGCGTGCTGGCCGTCCGGCGGCGGGAGGGGGAGCGGTGAGGCAGGTCGGGGCGCTGGCCCGGTACCACCTGGAGCTGCTGCTGCGCGGGCACGGATGGCTGCCGCCGTTCCTCGCGTACGCGCTGCTGCTGGTGCTGGGCGTGACGGCGGGTGATCCGTTGCTGGGCGGGCTGGGCTACGGCGCGGGCGTGCTGCTGCCGGTCAGCGCGTGGTACGTCCGCAGTGCGCTGAACGCCGAGCCGCCGGCCTCGCGGGCGTGTCTGGTGGCGGCGGCGGGTCCGGCCCGGGTCCAGCTGGGCGGGCTGCTGGCGGCGCTGACGGTCGGTCTGATGCTGGCGGTGGCCGAGGTGGCCGGGCTCTGGTGGGTGAGCGGGCCGGTCGCCAACCCGAAGGCGGACCAGCCGCCGGTCGGGGTGTCGCTGCTGGCCGGGCTGCTGGCCTCGGTGGTCTCCGTGCTGCTGGGGGTGCTGGTGGGGGCGCTGTGCAACCGGCCGGTGCTCGCGCGGGCGCAGTACGGCATCCCGCTGGCGCCGGCGCTCGCGACGGCGGTGCTGGTGGCGCCCGGCTCGCCGGCGAACGCGGCGGTGAGCGGCCTGGTCGCCGCCGACCGGACCGGGCGGGTCGGCCCGCCGTGGCTCGAACTGCTGGCGGCCGCGGGGCTGCTGGTGGCGGCCGCGGCGGGTTCGGCGGCGCTGGCGGGGCGGCGGCCGGAGTGAGCCGGCGGGCGCGGACCCCGATGATCCGGACAATTGCTGACACACCGTGAAGAAGAGCCGATAAATATGGATAGTGCTCGTTAGGGTGACGAATCGGGGCGCGGGCGCTTCCGCTCCCCGGTACGTCCGACGCGCGGGAAGGACCCGCGGTGAGCACCCCCAGGACGGTCCGTGGCGACACCCTCCGCCGTGACCACCACCGCCGCCCGGCCGGCCCGGCCGGTGCCGACCCGGCGCACCACCGAGCTCGTGCTGGTGCTGGCCGCGGTGCTGATCGCCGTGTTCGGCTACGTCGAGGTCGGCGTCGACCTGGACGGCACGGTGCCCGCCGACACCGCCGGGTACGGCGCCGCGCTCGGCGTGCTCGCCCTGCTGGCGCACGCCGTCGTCCGGTGGCGGGCCCGGTACGCGGACCCGCTGCTGCTGCCGATCGCGGTGCTGCTCAACGGGATCGGGCTGGTGGTGATCTACCGGCTCGACCGGGCGACCTCCGGCCCGGGCGCGGCCTCCACGCAGCTGCTGTGGTCCGCCCTCGGGGTGGGGCTGTTCGGCGCGGTGGTGCTGCTGGTGCCCGACCACCGGCGGCTCCGGCGCTACGCCCACGTGGGCGCGCTCGCGGCACTCGTCCTCCTGGTGCTGCCGATCTTCTTCCCGCCGGTGTACGGGTCCCGGATCTGGATCGTCGTCGGGCCGCTCTCCTTCCAGCCGGGGGAGTTCGCCAAGGTCCTCCTGGCGGTCTTCTTCGCCGCCTACCTGGCCGTGCACCGGGACGCCCTCGCGCTCACCGGGCGGCGGGTCTGGCGCTGGCAGCTGCCGCGCGGGCGGGTGCTCGGGCCGGTGCTGCTGATCTGGGCCGCGTTCGTCGGGGTCCTGGTGCTGGAGACCGACCTCGGGACCTCGCTGCTGTACTTCGGGCTGTTCGTCGTGATGCTCTACGTCGCCACCGCGCGCACCGGCTGGATCGCGATCGGGCTGGGCCTCGCGGCGGCCGGCGCGGTGACGGTGGGATTCCTGGAGGCCCACGTGCGCAGCCGGGTGGCGGACTGGCTGGACCCGCTCGGCTCGATCGCGGCGGGCAAGGGGGCCAACCAGATCGCCCAGTCGCTGTTCGCCTTCGCGTGGGGCGGGGAGCTCGGGACGGGCCTCGGCAACGGGCACTCGGTGCTGATCGGCTTCGCGGCCAAGTCCGACTTCATCCTCGCGACGATCGGCGAGGAGCTCGGCCTGACCGGGCTGGTCGCGGTGTTCCTGCTGTACGCGCTGCTGGTCTCGCGCGGGTTCCGGACGGGCATCGCGCTGCGCGACCCGTTCGGGCGGCTGCTGGCGATCGGGCTGGCGGCGATCGTCGGCCTGCAGGTGTTCGTGGTGGCGGGCGGGGTGCTCGCGCTGATCCCGCTGACGGGGATGACGCTGCCGTTCGTCGCCCAGGGCGGCTCGTCGGTGGTCACCAACTGGATCATCGTGGCGCTGCTGGTCCGCATGAGCGACATCGCGCGCCGGCCTGCTCCGGGGGAGGCCTGATGGCGCGCTTCGGGCCGGCCCGGGGGAACGGGCCGCAGGGGCTCCCAGGGATCTCCGTGACCGGCCGCCGTGCCGGCACGTTCTGCCTGCTGCTGATCGCCGCGCTGTGCGTCCAGGCCACCCGGGTGCAGGTCTTCGAGGCGAAGGACCTCGACCACAACAGCGCCAACCAGCGGCTCACCGTCGAGCGGTACGGGCAGCCGCGGGGGAACATCCTGGTCGGCGCGGACACCGTCACCGGCTCGGCGCCCACCGGCGGCCGGTACGCGTACAAGCGCACCTACACCGACGGCCCGACGTACGCAGCCGTCACCGGCTTCGCCTCGCAGGCGTACGGCGACACGCAGCTGGAGGGGACCGAGGACGACCTGCTGACCGGGACGGACAGCCGCCTCGCCGGCTGGGCGGTCTGGGACGCGGTCGCGCGCCGGCAGAACCCCGGCGGGGACGTCTACACCACCCTCGACCGGGCGGCCCAGGAGGCGGCGATGCGCGGGCTGGGCGCGCAGACGGGCGCGGTCGCCGCGATCGAGCCCGCCACCGGGCGGATCCTGGCGCTGGCCAGCACGCCCACCTACGACCCCGGGAGCTTCGCCGGGTCCACGTCGGCCGACCAGACGGCGTGGAACCGGCTGCAGGCCGACAGCGGCCAGCCGATGCTCAACCGGGCGCTGCGCCAGACCTACCCGCCCGGCTCGGCCTTCAAGGTGGTGACGGCCGCCGCCGCGCTCGCCAGCGGGGTGGTCACCGACATCAACGCGCCCACCGGCGCGCCCTTCCCGTACGTCCTGCCGGGGACGACCACGCCGCTGGTCAACGACACCAGGGCCTGCGACCAGCCCGGGCAGTCGCTGGACACCGCGATGACCTACAGCTGCAACAGCGTCCTCGGCTACCTCGGCGTGCGCACCGGCCTGGACGCGATGGCCGCGATGGCGGCGAACTTCGGCTTCAACGACGCCAGGCTCGACATGCCGGTGCGGCCGTCGCGCTCGAACTTCGACACGAAGATGAACGACTCGCAGCTCGCGCTCTCCTCTATCGGGCAGTTCGACACGGCCGCGACCCCGCTGGTGATGGCGATGGTCGCGGCCGGGGTCGCCAACAACGGGACGGTGATGCGTCCACAGCTTGTGGACAAGCTGACGAAGAGCGACGGGACGGCGGTCCAGCTGATGAAGCCGGCCGTCTACAAGCGGGCGATGGAGCCGGGGGTGGCCGCGCAGGTGCAGCGGCTCATGACGGACGTCGTGGACAACGGCACCGGCGCCAACGCCCGGATCCCGGGCGCGGTGGTCGGCGGGAAGACGGGCACCGCCCAGCACGGCGTGGACAACAGCGGGACGCCGTACGCGTGGTTCGTCTCGTGGGCCAGGCCAGCCGGATCGGACAAGGTGCCGCCGGTGGCCGTCGCCGTGGTCATCGCGGACAGTGACGCCACGGACGTGACCGGTGGCGGGCTCGCGGCGCCGATCGCCCGCTCGGTGATGCAGGCCGTCCTCGGACGGTGACCGGGGCGATACCCCTGAGCTGCGGCTTTACCTCGCCCGAGGGAGATTCGCCGTTTACGAAGCGTCCGGTTTGTCCTTGTCCATTCGACAGTTCGTATAATGCGCAAGCCCGGACTGTTCGTTTGCGACACTGGTGCATTCGCGCGGTACTGTCCCATCTTTGTTCGGTTGGTCCCCGATGACACCCCGTATCGCACTTGGTGACCGACCGCTAGGACACCCTCCCTCGCCTAGAAAGACCGCGGTTTTGGCCAGCAACTCCCTTGGTGCGCGTCTGCTGCGACGCAAGCCCGTGTCGACACTGATCGCCGAGAGCGAGGGCCGGGACAGCCTCCCGGCCGGCGCACCGGAGGAGGGCGGACGCTCCGGCATCCACCTCCGCCGCTCCATCGGACTCTGGCAGCTGTCCTCGATCGGCATCGGCGCCACCATCGGTACCGGCATCTTCTTCGTGCTCAACACCGCGGTGCCGTCCGCCGGACCGGCCGTCATCCTGTCCTTCGTCATCGCCGCCGTCACGGCGGGCCTCACGGCGCTGTGCTATGCCGAGATGGCTTCCGCGATCCCGGTCTCCGGCTCGTCCTACTCCTACGCCTACGCGACCCTCGGCGAGGGCGTCGCCTTCGGCGTCGGCATCTGCCTGCTGATGGAGTACGGCGTGTCCGCCTCCGCGATCGCGGTGAGCTGGGCCGAGTACCTCGACAAGTTCCTCGACCTGGCCTTCGGGGTCAAGATCCCCGAGCAACTGGCGGGCGCGCCGGACAGCACCCACTGGTTCAACCTGCCGGCGCTGCTGCTGGTCGCCATGGTCTGCTTCCTGCTGATCCGCGGCGTCAGCGAGTCGGTGAAGGTCAACGCGGCGATGGTCGCGATCAAGATCCTCATCCTGGTGCTGTTCGTCGGCGTCGCGCTCACCGGCTTCCACTCCGGCAACCTGACCCCGTTCATGCCGCTCGGCATCGGCGGCGTGCAGGTCGCGGCCTCCAGCATCTTCTTCTCGTTCATCGGCCTGGACGCCGTGTCCACCGCCGGCGAGGAGGTCAAGAACCCCCGCCGCACCCTGCCGCTGGCGATCATCATCTCGCTGGTCGTGGTGACCCTGCTCTACATCCTGGTCGCGCTGGCCGGCATCGGCGCCCAGCCGTGGCAGAAGTTCGACGGCCAGGAGGCCGGGCTCGCCCAGATCCTCCAGGACATCACCGGCCAGAGCTGGCCCGCGATGGTCTTCGCGGTCGGCGCGATCCTCTCGATCTTCAGCATCACCCTCGTGGTGATCTACGGCCAGACCCGCATCCTGTACTCCATGGGCCGCGACGGCATGCTGCCCAAGCGCTTCGCCGAGCTCTCGCCGCGCACCGGCACCCCGGTCTGGAACACGATCGTGGTCGGCGTCGGCGTGGGCGCGCTCGCCGCGTTCGTCCCGCTCAACATCCTGGCCGACATCACCAGCCTCGGGACGCTCATCGCCTTCTCGGTCGTCTCGGTGGGCGTCATCGTCCTGCGCCGCACCCAGCCCGACCTGCCGCGCGGCTTCAAGGTGCCCGGCTACCCGGTCGTGCCGCTGCTCAGCGTCGGCTTCTGCGGCTACCTGATCACCGGCCTGCACGCCGACACCTTCCGGGCCGGGGCGATCGCCCTCGCCGTCGCCGTGGTCGTCTACTTCGGTTACAGCATCAAGAACTCGAAGCTGGAGCGCGGAGCGGAGCAGCAGAGCGCCCCGGTGGACAGCCACTCCGGCTGATCCGTCTCACGCTCCGGATCCGGCGGTGGTCACCGCCCGTTGCTATGGATACGAAGGGTCGCCAGGTGGCAAGACGCCTGGCGACTCTTCGCGCGTAGACCGCGACTCTCCGTCGATCCCGGTGGCGACAGCGCGGGCCCCCCACCCATAACCTTCCACCATGGTGAGCACCCGCACGCCCGGCTTCTCCCGCCCGCGCGGCCGCTTCACCGGCCGTTCCAGAACGCCGGCCCCCCAACCGGTCGGACCGCCCTCCCGGCCCGACCGCCCCCTGCGCGGCCTGGTCTCCAGGGCCGTCCCCCGCCAGCGCCGCGAGAACACGTTTCCGCCCACGGCCGCGCGGACCGACCCCGCCCGGCTCGCCTCCCTGCGCAGCGTCCAGCTGCTCGGCTGCGCCGTCGCGGCCGGCTGGGCGGCCGCCTTCCCGCTCGTCTCCGACCTGCCCAACCAGCGCGTCTGGGGCATCATCGCGGCCCCCGCCTACCTCCTGGCCGGGCTGCTCTGCCTGATCCTGCCGCGCCGGTTCGCGGCGCGTTCCGCCGCGGCGGTCGCCCTCCTCGGGGCCGTCGTCGTGCCGCTGGCGCTCCTCGCCGTCCAGGGCCGCCACCAGTCCGAGGTGATGGTGGTCGAGCGCTCGGCCCACCTGCTGCTCACCACCGGCAGCGCCTACCTGCAGCACCCCGTCGTGGTCACCGACTACAACCCGTACCTGCCGGCCATGTCCCTCTTCGGGATGCCCCGCCAACTGCTCGGCAGCGGCGACGCCTTCACCCGGGTCGCCGGGGACGCCCGGATCTGGTTCGCGCTCACCTTCTTCGCCTGCCTGCTGGCCAGCTGGCGCCTGCTGCGGCCCTCCCGGGACCGCGCCCCGCTGCTGCCGCTCGCGGTGCTCACCGCCTCGCCGCTGATAGCGCTCGCCCTCGTCGTCGGCGGTGTCGACCTGCCGCTGATCGGCGTCTGCTGCCTGGCCATGGCACTCGCCGAGCGCGACCGCACCGTCGCCGCGGGGCTCGTCCTCGCCCTCGCCTGCACCCTCAAGTGGACGGCCTGGCCCGCGCTGCCCGTCGCCGTCCTGCTGCTGTGGCGGCTCTACGGGCGGCGCCCGGCGGCCCGGACCGGGCTGATCGCGGTCGGCACGAGCCTGGCCGTGCTCCTGCCGTCCGTGCTGACCAGGGCGGCCGAGCTGCGTGAGCAGGTGGTGCTCTTCCCGCTCGGGATGACCGCGATCCGCACCCCGGCTGGCAGCCCGCTGCCCGGCAAGGTGCTGGCTGGCTTCGGACCGACCGGGCACACCGTCTCGCTGACGCTGATGACCCTCGGCGGCGTCGCGGTGGCCATCTGGCTGCTGGCCCGGCCGCCGGTGACCGCGACCGGCGCCGCCGACCTGCTGGCCGCGGGGCTCGCGATCGCCTTCATGCTGGCCCCGGCCGGGCGCTTCGGGTACCTCGCGCTGCCGGCCGTCCTGGTGATCTGGCCCCGGCTCGCCGCGCGGCGGTGGAGCAACCGGCCGGCCGCCGTGGTGCGGCGGCGCCCGGAACAGCCGGACCGCCCGGAACGGCCGGAGCCCGCTCTGCCGAGAGGCTGAGCGGGCTCCTGGGGGTGCCGGTGCGTGTGGGGTCTACCGGTTGCCGAAGGACTTGAGCAGCGAGGCGACGGCCGGGCCGGCCGCGTCGACGCCGTGGCCGCCGCCCTGCACCTCGGCCGCGACCGCGATGTTGCCGCGGTAGGCGGTGAACCAGCTGTTGGTGGTGGCCGCGCCGGCGACCTCGGCGGAGCCGGTCTTGGCGCCCGCGTTGTCGGTGATCCCGGCCATCACGGCCTGGGCCGTGCCGCCGGTGGCGGTGGCGTTCATCATCGCGCGCAGCTTGCCGGCGACGTCCGGCGAGATCTGGCGGGCGGCCGGCTGCTGCGGCAGGCCGGCGACCAGGATGGGCTGCTTGAACGCGCCGCTCTGCACGGTCGCCGTGATCGAGGCGATCGCCAGCGGGTTCATCTGGACCTTGCCCTGGCCGATGTAGTTCATCGCCTGCTCGTCCTTGCTGCCCGGGGTGGCCGGGATCTTGCCGTCCGAGTTCGGCAGGCCGGTCTTCCACTCCAGGCCGACGCCGTAGACGTCCTTGGCGGTGGCCGCGAGCGTCTCCGGCTTCAGGCTGGTCAGGCCCTGGTTGATGAAGGCGGTGTTGCAGGACACCTTGAAGTCGTCCTGGAGGGTGTTGTTCGGGAAGGCGCCCGGGAAGTCGTTCGGGATCGCCACCGGGTTGCTGCTCTTCTCCGGGCAGGCCACGTTCGAGTCCGGGTTGATCCCGGCCTCCAGCAGCGCCGTCGAGGTGACGATCTTCATCGTCGAGCCGGGCGCGAGCAGGCCCAGGAAGGCCCGGTTCTGGCCGTTGGACGGCGCGTTGGCGAAGGCCAGCACCTGACCGGTGCTCGGCTCGATCGCGACGATGGAGCCCTGCTTGCCGCCCAGGTCGGTCATCGCCTTCTCGGCCGCGGCCTGGATGGCGTTGTCGATCGTCACCTTGAACGGCTTGCCCGGCTTGGGTTCGACGATCGTGAACAGCTTGTCCGGGGCGGTCTTGCCGGCCGGGTCGCTGATGACGACCGCGCTGCCCGCGTCCTGGTCCTTGTTCGGGTCCGGCGGCAGCAGCTTGCGGGCGTTGTCCTGGAGGGTCGCCAGCGACGCGGTGAGCGAGGGGGCCTGCAGCGGCTTGCCGTTGCGGTCCACGGCGCTGGACGGCGGGGCGAAGACCTGCTGGGTGGCGATCGTCTCGTTCCCGGACAGGTGCGGGTGGAGCACGCTCGGGGCCCAGTGCACGGCCGGGGTGTCGTCGCTCATCTTCACGACGCCGAGGAAGCCGTTGTAGTCCCAGACCCGGGCGGTGCCCTCGAACTCGGCGCGCGCCTTGAAGCCCATCAGCACGCCGGTGGGCGCGGGGGTGGCGGCGGCGGACGGCGAGTCGCTCGCGCCCGGCGTGCCGGCGGCCGAGGGGGTCGCGGACGCGGAGGGTGCGCCGGACGGCTTGGCCGGGGTGGGGGTGCCGGTGGCCGAGGCGAAGGCCTGCGGGGTGGCCGGGCCGGACGGGGTCAGCGTCAGCGCGCTCGGCTTGACCTGCTCCTTGAAGGCGGTCAGCGCGGCCGTGGCGGCGTCCGGGTTGTCGGTCAGCGAAGCCGCCTTGGCCACGTCGCCGGCCGCCCAGGCCGCCAGGAAGTCCTTGGCGCCGCTGGCCGCCTGGTCCGCGGAGGGGGGTTCGGCGACCACCGTGCGGGGCTTCTTGGCCGAGCCGGACCCGTCGCCCGAGCCGTTCACCAGGCTGTACGCGCCGTAGCCGCCGCCTGCGAGCACGGCGACGGACACGCCGGTGATGATGCCGATTTTCGCGCCTTTGCGCATGGTGCTGCTCCCCCAGGGGTCGGGCGACTAACGCGGTACTGACCCCCCACCCTAGGCAGGCCGACTCGGTGCGCCGACGAAACGCCCGGGAGTTGTGACGGTTCTGGTACGTGTCGAACACCGTATGCGTACGGTCCCCGCACTCCCGGCCGGACCGGGGCGCGGCGGGCCGGCCCGGCCCGGAGCCGGCTCAGATCCAGCTGTTGAACCACATCCGCCGGCGCCAGTCGTCCATCGGGATCGTCTGTCCGGAGAACAGCGGGAAGAAGAACAGGAAGTTCCAGACGATCAGCAGGACCAGCAGGCCGGCCGACGCGCCGCCGATGATCCGGCGGTCCCGGGAGGCGCCCGGGGGCCCGATCATCGCGCCGAGCATCATCGTCACCGCGAGCACCAGGAACGGGACGAAGGCGACCGCGTAGAACAGGAAGATCGTCCGCTGCTGGTACTCGAACCAGGGCAGGTAGCCGGCCGCCAGGCCGCACAGCACCGCGCCGGCCCGCCAGTCCCGCCGGGCCGCCCAGCGCCACAGGCAGTACACCAGGGCGATGCAGCCGGCCCACCACAGCAGCGGGGTGCCGAGGCCGAGCACCTCGCGGGCGCACTCGGCCGCGGTGCAGCCGTCCTGGCCCGTCTTCGGGGACTCGTAGTAGAAGGAGACCGGCCGGCCGAGGACCAGCCAGCTCCACGGGTTCGACTGGTAGGTGTGCGGGTCGGTCAGGTGGGTGTGGAAGTCGTACATCGTGGAGTGGTAGTGCCACAGGGCGCGCAGGCCCTCCGGGATCCACGGGTAGTCGGTGCTCCGGCCGGCCGCCCAGTCGCGGCCCCAGCCGCCCTGGCCGGGCGCGTTGCTGCTGGCGAACCAGCCCCACCACGAGGCGACGTAGACCCCCAGCGCGACCACGACGACCGAGACGAAGGCCGGCAGCGCGTCCCGGGTGAGCGCCGCCAGGTACGGGCGCGGGGCCCCGGCCAGGCGGCGCGCGCCCGCGTCCCAGAGCACGGTCATCAGGCCGAAGGCGGCCGCGACGTACAGGCCGCTCCACTTGGTCGCGCAGGTCAGGCCGACGCAGACGCCGGCCGCGATCCGGTACGGGCGCCAGCCCAGGCGCACCCGCTGGGCGAGCGCGGCGTCCGCGATCCCGTCGAGCCGGGCGGCCAGCAGGGCCCTGGTGCGGTCGCGGTCCAGGATCAGGAAGCCGAAGGCGGCGAGGATCCAGAACATCACCACGAGGTCCAGCAGGGCCGAGCGGCTGAGCACGAAGTGCAGGCCGTCCACCGAGAGCAGCAGGCCGGCCACGCAGCCCAGCAGGGTGGAACGGAACAGGCGGCGGGCGATCCGGGCGATCATCAGCACGGACACCGTGCCGAGCAGGGCCACCGCGAAGCGCCAGCCGAAGGGGTTCATCCCGAACAGCCACTCGCCGAAGCCGATGATCCACTTGCCCACCGGCGGGTGGACGACGTAGCCGGCCATCGGGCGGTAGGGGGCCGTCCCGTCCTTCATGATCTGCTCGTTGGCGCCGTCCGGCCAGTTGATCTCGTAGCCGCCGTGCCAGAGCGCGTACGCGTCCTTGGCGTAGTACGTCTCGTCGAAGATGATCGCGTGCGGCTCCCCGAGGTCGGTGAACCGCAGGATCCCGGCGAAGACCGCGACGGCGACCGGGCCGAGCCAGCCCGACCAGCGGCACAGGAACGCCCACAGGGCCGGCGGCACCGCGATGCCCAGGCGCAGCAGCAGCGGGGACGGCGGGACGTCGTCCGGCGTCACCCCGGGGCCGTCCGGCATCGGCGGCACGAGGCGTTCGGTCAGCGGCGCGGCCGGGCGCGGCGCGTAGCCGAAGCCGGCCAGGCGTCGGCGCCAGGCGGCGGGCCGGTCGGCGGGCGGGTCGGCGGGCGGGTCGGCCACCGGCGGGCGCGGGGCCGGGACGGCGGGCACGGAACCGGACGGCAGGTCCGTCGCGCCGAGGCCACCCGGTGTGGTGCGGTCTCTACCAGTGGGCGTCTGCGCCGCCGTGTCGCCGTTCATCCGCCACATCGTAGGCGCGCGGTCCTATCGTCGGACCGGCCCCTCGGAAGCTGCCCGAATCGTCACCATAAGCACGCGGGCTGGAAGGATGGGGCCCGTGACAGGAGTACTCGTTCTCGCAGGCACCCCCATCGGCGACGTCTCGGACGCCCCGCCCCGGCTGCTCACCGAACTCTCGACCGCGGACGTGATCGCGGCCGAGGACACCCGGCGGCTGCGCCGGCTGACCCAGGCGCTCGGGGTGACCCCCGCCGGGCGGGTGGTCTCCTACTTCGAGGGCAACGAGGTCGGCCGCACCCCCGAACTGGTCGAGGCACTGCTCGGCGGCGCCCGGGTGCTGCTGGTCACGGACGCAGGCATGCCGTCCGTGTCCGACCCCGGCTACCGGCTCGTCGCCGCGGCGGTCGCGGCCGACGTCAAGGTCACCGCGGTGCCCGGGCCGTCCGCGGTGCTCACCGCGCTCGCCCTGTCCGGGCTGCCCGTCGACCGCTTCACCTTCGAGGGCTTCCTGCCGCGCAAGACCGGCGACCGGGCCCGCCAGCTCGCCTCGATCGCCGCCGAGCCGCGCACGATGGTCTTCTTCGAGGCGCCGCACCGGATCGCCGAGGCGCTCGCGGCGATGGCCGAGGCCTTCGGGCCCGAGCGGCCCGCGGCGGTGTGCCGCGAGCTGACCAAGACCTACGAGGAGGTCAAGCGCGGCCCGATCGGCGAGCTGGCGGCCTGGGCGGCCGAGGGCGTCAAGGGCGAGATCACCGTGGTCGTCGCCGGGGCCCCGCCGGCCGCGCCGCAGGAGCTCACCCCGGCCGAGCTGGCCCGCCTGGTCGCCGTCCGCGAGGAGGCGGGGGAGCACCGCAAGGAGGCCATCGCCGCCGTCGCGGCGGAGCTGGCGCTGCCCAAGCGGGAGGTGTTCGACGCCGTCGTCGCGGCGAAGAAGGAGGGCTCCGGGACCGGGAAGCACGGCCCGGCCGGTACCGGGAAGTAGGACCCGGCCGGTGCCGGGAAGCAGGGCCCGGCACCACGGGGGAGGGGGCGCCCGCGGCCACGGGGAAGTGGGCGCGGGCGGGTACGGGTTCGAACGGGTTTGATAAGCCGGTGAATTCCGGGGGTTGCGTGGCGGGCGGTGCGTCGTACCTTGGAGTGAAGGCCCCGGTAAACGCCAACTGAGCTGAAGCTTTGGCCGCGGTTTCCGCAATGGATCCGACCTTTCGTCTAGGGATCCCCAACCCGCATCCAAGTCTTCACAAGCAGGGCATCGCCAGGGGCGGTCCGGGCATTTCCTGGAATGGAAAGACCCAGCCGGGCGAGCGCCCGGCGGGCGCTGGGAGACGGCTATGAGCGAGACGATCGGTAGCCCCCTCGGTGGCAACGCGCTGAGCGACCCCGTCCCGGCCGGGCGGGCGCACACTCCCGTCGAGACCGTTCGGGAGGCCTACTCCTTCGCGTGCCTGAAGTGCGGGTACGGGTGGGAGCAGGCGTACGACATCGAGCACCACGTCGCCAGGGACGGCCACGTCGTGTTCGAGTACCACGCCAACGGTGTCCGGGTACCGTCCCCGCTGCTCAAGCCGACCTGCCCGGGGTGTGGTGGACACACCGTCCGGATCATGCGCGAGGGCCGGGTGGCCGTCGCCGACCAGCCCTGGCAGCACGCCCCCGGCTACCCGGCGCACGCCGAGCCGGCCGGGCCGCCCGCGGTGTCCGGGCCCGCGCAGCCGCGCGGACGCTGGGCCCGGTTCTGGTCGCGGTTGCTGGGCTGACACCAAGGCGCGCACCGGGGCGCGCAGCGGGGCCGTCCTCCCGTGACCGCCGGGGCGGTCCCCGGGCGGCCGGTGTCTGCGGTCGGCGGGGGCGGCTCCCGGGCGTCCGCGGGGCGGAACGCGGTCGAGGGCCGCTCGCGTGCCCGACTAAGCTTTCCGACCATGGCGGCCACTGCAGACCACAGCACCACCGGGGCGAGCGCCCCGGCGTACTACGTTTCCACCCCGATCTACTACGTCAACGATCGCCCGCACCTGGGCCACGCGTACACCACCGTGGCGGGCGACGTCCTCACTCGCTGGCACCGCCAGCGCGGCGAGAAGGTGTGGTACCTGACCGGCACCGACGAGCACGGTCAGAAGATCATGCGGACCGCCGAGGCCAACGGCGTCACCCCGCAGGAGTGGTGCGACAAGCTGGTCGAGGAGGCGTGGAAGCCGCTCTGGGAGCACCTGGAGATCGCCAACGACGACTTCATCCGCACCACCCAGCAGCGCCACACCGACCGCGTCCAGGAATTCGTCCAGGACCTGTACGACAAGGGCGAGATCTACAAGGGCGGTTACTCCGGCCCGTATTGCGTCGGCTGCGAGGAGTTCAAGCTCCCGGCCGAACTGCTCGACGGCGCCACCGCGGACGAGAAGCTCTGCGCCGTGCACAAGCGGCCGGTGGAATGGCTGGAGGAGGAGAACTACTTCTTCCGTCTCTCCGCCTACGGACCGAAGCTGCTGGAGTTCTACGCCGCCAACCCGGACTTCATCCAGCCCGCCTCGGCGCGCAACGAGGTGCTGCGCTTCGTCGAGCAGGACCTGAAGGACCTGTCGATCTCCCGCTCCACCTTCAACTGGGGCGTCCCGCTGCCCTGGGACGAGAAGCACGTCCTGTACGTGTGGGTCGACGCGCTGCAGAACTACATCACCGCCGCCGGCTACGGCAGCGACCCGGAGCGCTTCGCCGAGCTGTGGCCCGCCTCCGTCCACCTGGTCGGCAAGGACATCCTGCGCTTCCACGCGGTGATCTGGCCCGCCATGCTGATGGCCGCCGGACTGCCGCTGCCCAAGCGGGTCGTCGCCAACGGCTGGCTGATGGTCGGCGGCGAGAAGATGTCCAAGTCCAACCTGACCGGCATCGCGCCCACCGACCTCACCTCGCACTTCGGCGTGGACGCCTACCGGTACTACTTCCTGCGCGCGATCCCGTTCGGCACCGACGGCTCCTTCTCGTGGGAGGACTTCACCGCCCGGTACACCTCCGAACTCGCCAACGACTTCGGCAACCTGGCCTCCCGCGTCGCCGCCATGGTCGGCAAGTACTTCGACGGCGTGCTGCCCGCCGCGACCGCGTCCGGCGAGGCCGAGAAGGCCGTCCAGGACGGGCTCGCCGCCGCCGTCGCCGCGGCCGACCGGAAGATCGGCGAGGACCTCGACTTCGCGGGCGGCCTCGCGGCGATCTTCGAGTTCGTCAAGCAGGTCAACGGCTACATCAGCGACCAGGAGCCCTGGAAGGTCGCCAAGGACGACTCGGCCGAGGGCCGGGCCCGCCTGGCCACCATCCTGTACACCGCCGCCGAGTCGCTGCGCGCCACCGCCGTCCTGCTCAACCCGGTGATGCCGGCCACGGCCGAGAAGCTGTGGGCGTCCCTCGGTGCCGAGGCCGGACTGGGCGCGCTCGCCGCGCAGACCGTCGCCACCACGGCCGACTGGGGCCGACTGCCCGTCGGCGCCACCGTCACCAAGGGCGAGATCCTCTTCCCGCGCCTCGAAGAGAAGCCCGCCTCCTGATGGCGAAGAAGGACGACGACCGGTCGACCCCGCCGCCGCTGCCGGAACCCCTGGCGGTGGCGGTGGCCGACTCGCACACCCACCTGGACATGCAGTCCGGCACGCCCGAGGAGGGCCTCGCCCGCGCGGCCTCGGTCGGGGTCACCACCGTCGTCCAGGTCGGCTGCGACGTGCCCGGCTCGCACTGGGCAGTCGAGCTGGCCGCCCGGTTCGAGCAGGTCCACGCGGCCGTCGCGCTGCACCCCAACGAGGCGCCGCGGATCTTCCTCGGCGACCCCGACGGCTGGTCCGGGCAGCAGCGCCCGGCCGGCGGTGCGGCGGCGCTGGACGAGGCGCTCGCCGAGATCGACGCCCTCGCGGCGCTGCCGCAGGTGCGGGCCGTCGGCGAGACCGGCCTCGACTACTTCCGCACCGGGCCCGAGGGCGTGGAGATCCAGAAGGAGTCGTTCCGCCGGCACATCGAGATCGCCAAGCGGCACGGCAAGGCCCTGGTCATCCACGACCGCGACGCCCACGAGGACGTCATCGCCGTCCTCCTGGAGGAGGGCGCCCCCGAGCGGACCGTCTTCCACTGCTACTCGGGCGACGCGGAGATGGCCAAGGTCTGCGCCGAGCACGGCTGGTACCTGTCGTTCGCGGGCCCGGTCACGTTCAAGGCCAACCAGCCGCTGCGCGACGCCCTGCTGGCGACCCCGCTCGACCGCGTCCTGGTCGAGACGGACGCGCCCTTCCTCACCCCGCACCCCTACCGCGGCCGGCCCAACGCGCCGTACCTGATCCCGGTCACGGTCCGGTCGATGGCGGCGACGCTGGGGCTGCACGAGGACGAGCTGGCGACGGCGATCGCGGCGAACACGGCGCGGGCGTTCGGGTACTGAGCCGGGGGCGCCTCGTTCGTGGGTGCCGGGGTTGGGGCCGGGGCTGGGGCTGGGGCTGGGGCTGGGGCTGGGTGCCGGTGCTGGTGCTGGGTGCCGGGGCTGGGTGCCGCCCGGTTCGGGGGTACCGAACCCGGTGCGTCCGGTCTGCGGGCGGCATCGGGAACCCGTCCGTCCGGTCCGGCGCGTCCGGACGGCAGGGCCCGCGCCCGTATCCTTGGCCCGTGAGCACCACCGAACCCACCCCTGACAGCCACCTGCTGGGCGCCGCCGACATCCGGGAGCTGGCCGCCGCGTTCGGCGTGAAGCCGACCAAGCAGCGCGGGCAGAACTTCGTCATCGACGGCAACACCGTGCGGCGGATCGTCCGGGCCGCCGACGTGACGGAGCAGGACGCGGTGGTGGAGGTCGGCCCCGGCCTCGGGTCGCTGACGCTCGCCCTGCTGGAGGTCGCGCGGCACGTCACCGCCGTCGAGATCGACCCGGTGCTCGCGCAGCACCTGCCGGACACCGTCGCCGCCCGGATGCCGGGCAAGGCCGACGCCTTCGACCTGGTGTTCAGCGACGCCATGGAGGTCACCGAGCTCCCCGGCCCGGCCCCCACCGCGCTCGTCGCCAACCTCCCGTACAACGTGGCGGTGCCCGTCCTGCTGCACATGCTGGCCACCTTCCCCAGCATCGAGCGCACCCTGGTGATGGTGCAGAGCGAGGTCGCCGACCGGCTCGCCGCCAAGCCCGGCAACAAGGTGTACGGCGTCCCGTCGGTCAAGGCCAACTGGTACGCCGACGTGAAGCGGGCCGGCGCCATCGGGCGCAACGTCTTCTGGCCCGCCCCCAACGTCGACTCCGGCCTCGTCTCGCTGATCCGCCGCGAGCCCCCCAGGACCACCGCGAGCCGCGCGGAGGTGTTCGCGGTGGTCGACGCCGCGTTCGCCCAGCGGCGCAAGACCCTCCGGGCCGCCCTGGCCGGCTGGGCCGGCTCCGCCGCCGGGGCCGAACAGGCCCTCGCCGCCGCCGGGATCGACCACAAGCTGCGCGGCGAGATGCTGACGGTGGAACAGTTCGCCGCCATCGCCGAGCACAAGCCGAAGGCTGGGAACGAGTGATCACCGTACGGGTGCCGGCCAAGGTCAACGTCCAGCTGGGGGTCGGCGGCCTGCGCGCCGACGGCTTCCACGACCTGGCCAACGTCTTCTTCGCCGTCGCCCTCGGCGACGAGGTGACGGCCACCCCGGGCGACGGCCCGGGCATCACGCTGACCTGCTCCGGCCCGGACGCCGGCGCCGTCCCGCTCGACGACGGCAACCTCGCCGCCCGCGCGGCCCGGCTGCTCGCCGCCCACCACGGCATCGCCGACCCCGCCGTGCACCTGCACATCGCCAAGGCCATCCCGGTCGCCGGCGGCATGGCCGGCGGCAGCGCCGACGGCGCGGCG
The DNA here is from genome assembly GCF_042887525.1 of Kitasatospora sp. NPDC057936. Taxonomy (NCBI): domain Bacteria; kingdom Bacillati; phylum Actinomycetota; class Actinomycetes; order Kitasatosporales; family Streptomycetaceae; genus Kitasatospora; species Kitasatospora sp. NPDC057936. Next base: position 38,903 of record NZ_JBHVPD010000039.1, on the reverse strand, counting down.
GCACTGGTCGCCTGCGACGCCCTGTGGAAGCTGGACACCCCGGCCGACGTGCTGCTGGAACTCGCCGCCGAACTCGGCTCCGACGTGCCGTTCGCCCTGGTCGGCGGCGTCGCCCTGGGCCGCGGCCGGGGCGAGATCCTGGAGCCGCTCCCGGTCGAGGGCACCTACCACTGGGTCTTCGCCGTCGCCGACGGCGGCCTCTCCACCCCCGCCGTCTTCCGCGAGTGCGACCGCCTGCGCGACGAGGCCGGCACCGGCTCCAGCGCCGTCGACGTCCCCACCCCCGACGCCGACCCCGCGCTGCTCACCGCCCTGGCGGACGGCGACGCCGTCGCCCTCGCCGCCGCGCTCTCCAACGACCTCCAGGCCGCCGCCCTCTCGCTGCGCCCCGCCCTCGCCGCCACCCTGCGGGCCGGCACCGAGGCGGGCGCGATCGGCACCCTCGTCTCCGGCTCCGGGCCGACCTGCGCGTTCCTCGCCAAGGACGCCGACGGCGCCGCCGCCATCGCCGCGGCCCTGCGCGCCTCCGGCACCTGCCCGAGGGCGCACGCCACGTACGGGCCGGTCGCGGGGGCCGCGGTGGTGGACCGGCCGCTGTAGGGGATCGGCCCCGGTGATGCATCGGCCCCTGTACTGGGGCCGAGCTCGGCGGTGCGGGCGGTGAGCTCGGCGGTGCGGGCGATTCGGCGGGCCCATTAGGCTGGGGAGATCGGGGCGTCCCCGAGAGGGGCGCCCGGCCGGGGAACGGCGGGCCGCCCCGGCACCGCCGAACCCCCCAGGAGCGCAGCACACGTGGCCGTCAACCTCGCCACCATCGAGTCCGTCACGAAGGTCTACGGCACCCGCGCCCTGCTCGACGCGGTCAGCCTGGGCGTGAGCGAGGGCGACCGGATCGGCGTCGTCGGCCGCAACGGCGACGGCAAGACCACCCTGATCCGGATGCTCGCCAAGCTGGAGGAGCCCGACGGCGGCCGCATCACCTGGAACGGCGGCCTCGAACCGGCCGTCCTCACGCAGCACGACTCGCTCGACCCGAAGGCCACCATCCGGCACGAGGTCATCGCCGACCGCGCCGACCACGAGTGGCTCGGCGACGCCCGCATCCGCGACATCATCGAAGGCCTCTTCGGCGGCCTCGACCTGCCCGGCTTCGCCGACGGCCTGGACACCGTGATCGGCCCGCTCTCCGGCGGCGAGCGCCGCCGGATCGCCCTCGCCAAGCTGCTCCTCGGCTCGCCCGAGCTGATCATCCTCGACGAGCCCACCAACCACCTCGACGTCGAGGGCATCAACTGGCTCGCCCAGCACCTGCAGAAGCGCCGCTCGGCCCTCGTCTGCGTCACCCACGACCGCTGGTTCCTCGACCAGGTCTGCACCCGGATGTGGGACGTCCAGAGCGGCTCCGTCCACGAGTACGAGGGCGGCTACTCCGACTACGTCTTCGCGCGCGCCGAGCGCTCCCGCATCGAGGCCGTCGAGGAGCAGAAGCGCCAGAACCTCGCCCGCAAGGAGCTCGCCTGGCTGCGCCGTGGCGCCCCCGCCCGCACCTCCAAGCCGCGCTACCGCATCGAGGCCGCCAACGCCCTGATCGCCGACGTGCCGGAGCCGCGCGACAAGTCCGAGCTGATGAAGTTCGCCAACGCGCGCCTCGGCCGGACGGTCTTCGAGCTGGAGGGCGTGACCGTCAAGGCCGGCCCCAAGCTGCTCCTGGAGAACCTCACCTGGCAGCTCGGCCCCGGCGACCGGATCGGCCTGCTCGGCGTCAACGGCGCCGGCAAGACCTCGCTCCTGCGCGCCCTGCGCGACGCGTACGCCTCCGAGGGCGACGTGCAGCCGGACTCCGGCGTGATCAAGGTCGGCAAGACCGTCCGGCTCGCCTACCTGTCCCAGGAGATCGCGGAGCTGGACCCGGAGGTGCGCGTGCTCCAGGCCGTCGAGCAGGTCCGCTCGCGCGTCGACCTCGGCAAGGGCCGGGAGATGAGCGCCGGCCAGCTGTGCGAGCAGTTCGGCTTCGGCAAGGACAAGCAGTGGACGCCCGTCGGCGACCTCTCCGGCGGCGAGCGGCGGCGACTGCAGCTGCTGCGCCTGCTCATGGACGAGCCCAACGTGCTCTTCCTCGACGAGCCGACCAACGACCTCGACATCGAGACGCTCAACCAGCTGGAGGACCTGCTCGACGGCTGGCCCGGCTCGATGGTCGTCATCAGCCACGACCGCTTCTTCATCGAGCGGACGACCGACGTCGTGCACGCGCTGCTCGGCGACAAGCGGATGCGCATGCTTCCGGGCGGCGTCGACGAGTACCTGGAGCGCCGGGCGCGGATGGCCGCCGCTGCGGCTGCTGCCGCGTCCGCGGCCGCTCCCGCGGTCGAGGAGGCCGCCGGGGCCGGGCTCTCCGGCGGGGACCTGCGCGCCGCCAAGAAGGAGATGCAGAAGCTGGAGCGGCAGATCGCCAAGCTGGACCAGAAGGAGTCCAAGCTGCACGCCCAACTCGCCGAGCACGCCGCCGACTTCTCCAAGGTCGCGGAGCTGGACGCGCAGCTGCGCGCCGTCCGGGAGGGGAAGGAGGAGCTGGAGATGAGCTGGCTGGAGCTGGCCGAGCAGGTCTGACGGCCCTACGGGGTGAGCAGGGCTTCGAGCTCGTCCGCCGCACGGCCCAGCGCGCTGCGCGCCGGGTCGTGCGGCTTCGTCGGGCGGGCCGCGGGGCCCGTCGGCGGGCGGTGCTCACGGGCGGCGGCGGTCAGGTCGTCCAGCGCCCGGCGCACCCGGTCGACCTCGGCGGGGTCCGGCACCCGCCCGCCGTACCGGAGCTGCGCCGCGTACGCCGCCACCGCGCCGCCCAGCCGCTCCAGCGCCGCCGTCGCCGGCAGCCACTGCTCGGCGAGCCGGCCGGTCGGGGGCGGTTCGGCGAGGCCCTGCTGCACCTCCAGGCGGGCGTCCGCGAGCGACCGGTACGCGGTGCGGCGCAGCCACACCTCGGCCCGTCCGGCCGTCGTCACGGCGTCCAGGTAGGACCGGAGCGTGGTGGCCGCGTCGACCACCCGCGGCTCGATCCGGTGCCGCGGGCGCTCGGGCCACAGCAGGTAACCGAGCAGCAGGACGATCGCGCTCGCCAGGGCCGTGTCCAGCACCCGCGGCCGGAACTCGGCCGCGCTGCTCTGCCCGCCGAGCTGCAGCAGGAGCAGTGCCATCGGCGTCATCGCGACCGTCGTCAGCCCGTAGTGCGCCGCCGTCGCGTACGGCAACAGGGCCACGCAGAGCGCGGCGACGGCGGTGAGGATCCACTCGTCGGTGGTCACGCCCACGACGGCGGCGGTGAGCGCGACGCCCAGCACGGTGCCGACCGACCGGCTCACCGCGCGCAGGAACACCGAGCCGAGGTCCGGCTTGAGCACGAACGCGATCGTCATCGGGACCCAGTAGCTCTTGCTCAGCGGGTAGTTGGCGGTGACCGCCGCACCCACCGCGGTGCAGAGCGCCACGCGCAGCCCGTACGCCACCGAGCCGCGCGACAGCAGGCGCGCCCGGATGCGCCACGGGTCGGGCGGCGGCGCGGGGGCGGTGCCGAGCACCACCTCCCGGCCGGCCACCGTGTCCGCGGCGGCGCGCAGGGCGGCGTCCAGGGCCTGGCGAGCGGGGGTGTCGGGGCGCCAGTCGGGGACGGTGATCTCGCTGCCGCCCTGTTCTATGGCGCGTGCGAGGCGGACAGGGACGTCGGCGACCTCGGGCGGGACGGGGCGGCGCGCCCACAGCAGGCCGGTGGCCGCCTCGGAGGTGGCCAGGGCGGCCTCGTACCGGGGATCGGTCCGGTCCGGGTGGAAGTCCTGCACCTGGTTCAGCCGGGCCGTCAGGACCCGGCGCGAGGCCGGACCCTGCGGGGTGCCGAGATCGGCCAGCATTCGGCCGAGCGCGTCGTACGCGGCGGCCAGGGCGCGGTCGCGCTCGTCGACGTGACCGGCCGGCAGCCCGAGGACGAGGACGAACGCCGCACCCGCCAGCATCATCGGCGCCGCCGCCCACCACGGATGCGGCAACGGCATCCCGCTCCCCAGCGCCGTCGACACCAGCAGCAGCATGCCGGCGGCGGAACCGCGCGGGCCGGTGGCGCTGAGGGCGCCGGACACGAACGCGGTGACGGTGAGCGCCGCGCCGAGGACCAGCGGCGAGACGTGGACGTACTGCAGCACCGTCCCGATCAGCATTCCGAGGGCGGAGGCCAGCAGGGCCGTCCCGATCCGCCGCACCCGCAAGCCGTTCGGCTCGGCCCGGTCGTTCATCGTCGCGTGCATCGCCCCGAGCCCGGCGAACACCCCGAGATCCAGCCGGTGCGCGAGGAGCCCGACGGAGAGCGGCACCCCCATCCCGGCAGCCGCCCGCACCACCAACGCACCCGGGAACACGACCCGCGTCGGCCGCACGGCCCGGGCCCACCAGGCGGTGGCGGGGATCTCCTCGACAGGCATGCGGTCACGTCCGTTCTGCGGCCAGGGGTCGCTGCTGTGCGACATTGCGCGGCAGATCGGGTCGTACACCGCGATCCTACCGGCCCGAGCGCGCCCGCCCGCCCGTTCGTACCGATCGCACCCAAGCGCACCAAGGCTGACGGTGCCGATCGCTAGCATGACCCGTACCGGCAACCCGTCGGGGTGGTGGCGTTGCCGACAGTGACTACAAGGCTCAGTAGTTGACGGTGTGTTGCGGACCGCCATCCGCAGCGGGGGAGAGGTGTTCGCTGTGCCAGGAGAAGTCCCGCCCGGTCCCAGGCCGAAGCCGGACCAGCCCGTGGGGGTACCGGAGACGCCCAACGTCGCGGACCTGGTGTCCGCGTTCGGCAAGCAGGACGTCAAGGTGGAGCTCGACACGCTGACGGCGTTCGCCAACAAGATCGAGGCACTACTGCAGACGATGGAGGGCTCGGCAGCGGCACCCGACAAGCTGCAGGCGCAGAAGCTGACGGGGAAGGTTCTGATCAGTGGCGCCTACAGCGAGCATGTGGTGGAGGCGACGGCTCTAATGGGTGCCTACGACAAGGTTCACACCCAACTCGTCAAGCTCCACAAGGACTTCGCCTCCCAGATCGAGGCTATGAAACTCGCGGTGGCCAAGACGGCCGGCAGCTATGCGGGCAACGAGCAGGCAACGGTCGACGCGCACAAGACCGTGCACGCGAACTTGGGCGGGGCAGGCGGGGCAGCGTCGAAGAGCATCGAGGGGCTGTGACGAAATGGCAGACGGCACGAACTTTGAGCAGTACGACCATGCCCAGCTGAAGGACATGGTCCGCTCGACCGACGCGAAGACCGTGGTGGACCGCGGCGTACAACTCCAGGCGGCCGGCCAGGTCCTGAAGGACCTGAGCGCAGCCCTCAAGTCGCACGTCGACAACGTCGGTTGGGAAGGCCCGGCGGCCGAGAGCTTCAAGACCTGGGCCGGAAACCTGCAGAAGTCCGCCACGCTGCTCGGCGACTACTCCACCAAGGCCGGCGACGCGCTCCTGCAGGCAGGCGAGTCCCTCAGCACCGCGCAGGTCGCCGTTCCCGATCCTCCCAACAAGCAGATCAGTCTGCTGGCGGCCGCCAAGAACCAGCTGCAGTACCTGTCACCCGGCGTGGGATCCCAGATCGCCGAGTCGGGCCAGTCCTTCGACGACTTCATGGCGAAGAACAAGGAAGGCTGGATCACCAAGGCCCAGGCCGACGTGGCAGCGGCGAGGATCGAGAGTGACCGCCAGGAAGCCATCCGACAGATGGAGAAGCTGGCGCAGGCCTACTCCGCGGCCACGACGACACTGAACTCGCTGGAAGAACCGACCCTGCCGGGAACGCCGGGGGCCAAGCATCGGGAGGACCTGGTTGGTTACTCCCCCGGCGGTGAGGGATCGACACACCCCGATGGTGCAGTCCACCACCCGAGCGGGAGCGCCGGTGGCCAGCGTTCTGCCTACGCCCCGCCGGGCGGCGGCTACAGCGGCGGCTCGGAAGCGCTTCGCCAACCGCCAGTTGGTCAGCAGAAGCCAGAGGCGTTGGGGCGGATCGATCCGATTTCTTCGAGTCGTGGAGAGGGCGTGCCACCTCCGCAGGAACAGGAGGGGGCAGTAGCTCCGTCGATTCCCGTTGACCGTCCTGGTTTGGGTCTCGATAGCCTGCCAGCCGTCCCAAGCCTGCTGAGCCCGAGTGTGCCGGTCGGTCCGATCGATGGCGGGAATCTGCCACTCGATGGTGTGGGAGGGGCTCCCGGACGCTCGGGCGGGGCTGCGGAGGCCGGAGGTAACCCCGCCTTCCCGATCGGCGGTTCGGTTCCGGCGGGTGGCCACCCAGGAAAGGGTGGATCGGTGCCAGGCAGGAGTGGTGGCTCGACTTCTGGCAGGCCGGCTCCCTTCGGCGGCGGTTCTCTTCCAGGACGGTCAGCTACCCCAGGGCTGCCCACCGGGACAGTCTTCGGAGCTTGTGAGGCGCAGCCGGGGCGAGCAGGGGTATCGGGGATGCCGGGGATGGGTGGCATGCATCCCGGTCCGGTTGGCCCCGGTATGGGTGCCTCGGGCGGGGGCACACGTGGCCGGGGCCTGACCTCGACCGGTGGCGGGATTGTTGGCGGACGGAAGAGCCCTTCCGCTGGTGGCGAGTTCACCCCCGGCGGTACTGGCCTGCGCAGGCAGACTGCGACTGTTGAAGGTGGGGCTCGCTCCGGCCAGAACGGCATGATGCCGGGCGTGCATGGGGGCGGGGCGGGGAGGAACGAGCGGGATCGCCGCCAGAGGCCTGACTACCTGCACGAGGACGAGGAGACCTGGACCAGCGGTACACCGCTTAGCAATCCGAACGTGGTTGAGTAGAACTGACGCGACTGCCCGGCCGGTTGGTCTGTCCCCAAGGGCCGGGCAGACCTGTCCGGGGCACGGCCCTCGGCTGACACGAAGACTGACGAGGAGTTGTGATGCGGCGAACGTGCGGCAGAGTGCGTTGGCGCGGCCTTGCTGGAGCGGTTTTGGCGGTCGGCGTCATGGCCGGTCCGGCTGTGGCTCCAGCAGCTGCCGGGGGTTCCATTCGTGGCGATCAGTGGTATCTGGACGCGATGCACGCTCCGGAGATGTGGAATACGTCGACCGGACAGGGCATCACCGTTGCCGTGATTGATGGCGGGTTCAAGTTCGATCACCCGGACCTAACCGGACAACTTCTGCCGGGTAAGGACTTCAGTGGACTGCCGGGTGGGGTTGGGGACGACTCCGACGGTCACGGTACGGCGATGGCGAGCCTCATTGCCGGGTCTGGCAAGGGAATGGGGGGGAAAGGTGCCTATGGCCTGGCGCCGGGGGCCAAAATCCTTCCCGTGAAGGTCGACGGTGGTGTCCCGGGCCACGCGGTTCCCGCAGCGGTCTTTCTTGATCAGATCGGGCAGGCCGTCGATTTCGCGGTTGATCAGGGGGCCAAGGTCATCAACATCTCGCAGGGGGTCGCTGCGGCTGTGACGTCTCCCGAAAATGCGGCAAAGCTAAATGCCGTACTCGCTCGTGCGGTGGCCAAGGGTTCGTTGGTGATTGCCAGCGTAGGGAACAGTGCAGAGGACGGAAACCTGGTCGAGTACCCGGGAGGTTTGCCGTATGTCGTCGGTGTCGGGTCCGTCGACAGGAATTTGGTGACGGCGGCTGAGTCTCAACAGGGTTGGCAGGTTGATCTCGTGGCGCCTGGCACAGATATCGTCCAGGCGTGTATCGACCCTACTGGCTACTGCAAAGGCCACGGCACGTCGGCTGCGACCGCTTTGGTCTCAGCCTCGGCGGCCCTGGTGTGGGCCGTGCACACCGACTGGACGGCGAATCAGGTTCTGCGGGTCCTCATCAACACGGCTGGTAAGCCGACCGACGGTTCCAGCCGCAACGACAGCGTCGGGTATGGCGCCGTCCGCCCTCGCATCGCCTTGGCCACGCCGGGCGATCCGGGGCCGGCGGATGTGTACCCGATTCCGAGCAAGACGGCTCCGATGCCCTCGGCTTCGCCATCGGCCGCTACCTCTTCTGCCTCGGTGACCTCACCCGCTGCCGTGCCCGCAGCACCGACGAACGTCAGTTCTCCGGCAGCGGCGCCCATCGCAGACAAGGCATCCGATTCGGGTGGCGCGGTGCTGCCGATTGCGATCGCCGTGGTCAGCGGAGTGGTACTGGTGGCGGGTGGGGTGATCTTCGTGGCACGGTGGCGAAATGCGGCCAGCAGGGTTGCAGCCGATGGGTCGCCGGTGAAGCCAACGGACAACCGTACGTGAGGTAATTGGCGGCCGAGTTGGGGCTGAACCGCTTCAGGATGCCGACATCGAGGCGCGCGAGTTCGACCACGACAGCGACCTCACCGCCCGAACGAATGCAGCGGCGGCCTCTCGGTCCGCGGCAGGAGCGAGAGGCCGCCGGGCGACGCGCCGTCGTGCGAATCAGACCACCCCGGGCGCCTGCGCCGGGAAGTGAATCGGGTTCACGCACCCGCTCGTGCTGGCGGCCGTCTTGGCCGTCTTCAGTGCAGTGTTCAGGCGGGCCTGGCGAACCGATGGCAGCTCGGGGTCGACGAGTTCGGAGTCTCCCCAGACCATGACCTCCAGGTACGTGAGATGTGTCAACTTCGCCGCTGGATTATCGCAAAGAAACGCGAGCCGCATTCTGCTGTGTTCCTCCCACAGCCCCTGGATGTCGGGGCCGAGGTCCGACTGCCGCTTCGCCGCCGGGTCCGCGTTCGCTTCGTAGACATCGTGGTAGGTGAGCTTGCCCCACGGGCGGACGGTCACCCCCGAGAGCACGTGGTGATCCTCCTCCACTGTGCAGGTCTGATTCTGTAGGCCCGGCTGGAGCGAGTTTTCGTCCCCACGGTGCTCTCCGTAACGAACGGTGTACGTCCCCCGCGCCGCACCGGCCAGCGAACGCAGGTCATTCTGATCCAATATCGACCAGCAGGCACTTTCGGGCAGGTTCAGCGAGTCGTGCGAGGCCCACCACCACAGCCCGCCGCCCCCGCCGACGACCAGCGCCAGCACCATCGCGAGTACCAATCGGCGTTGCCGGTACCGGACCGCTTTTTGTTCTGCGGGGGCACTTTCGAGGGGATTCTCCGGGGCGTCAGGCATTGATTGCCTTTGTCAGGATGCTTCCGTCGGAGAGACCCTGCTTCGCCCCGTTGGCGGCCGTATTGGCCAAGGCGTTGAGGTACGTCGGGTCGATTCCCTTGCCCTTCGCCGTCTCCCTGATGGCTGCTTCTGCCGCGTCCGACGCGGCGTTCCTCCCGCTGTTGAAGCAGTCCGCGGCGGCGTCGCTCGGATATCTGTCGATGTGGTAGCCCAGCGCTATGTTCTGAAATATCTTGTCGGTGGGAATTGTCAGAAGCTTATCCGCCCCGGGGATTCCCTCTATCGCCTTGCCTGCGGTAGCCGTCCATACCTGCTTGGCCCAGCCGACCTTCTCGTCGACGCTGTTGTTGTAGTCGGTCATTTCCTGCAGCTTCTGCTTGTAGACCTCATCGGTTGCCACAGCGTTGAGGATGCCGGCCACCTCGCCTCCAGGGCGGGCAGCATTCGTGATGGCCTCGCCGAAGAGTTCCCCGTACTTGTCCTTCTGCAGCATGACGTCCTGCAGGTGGGCAGTCGTGTAGGCCTGTTGTGCCTGCGCGATCGTGCCGAAGGCATCCGGGTTCCGGCCGAGCACCCCCAGCAGCTTCTGGGTGGCGCCCTGGTCGAGGCCGGCCGGGTCCCCGTTGGTCGGCATCGAGTGGTTGTTGTGGTCGACTGCGATCTGGACGTCGCCCATGTACGACGCCACCATGTGGCCGAAGCTCGGGTCCATGGTGGTGAATATCCCGTCCTTCTTGAGCAGCCCGGGGCCGTCCGTGTTCCCGAACCGATCGACGACGTCTTTCATCACCGCGCTCATCTCGCGTGAGTGTGTGGGCATCGGACCGTCGGTCGCGTCGTAGGCCCGCCCGGTGGTGGCCGCCTCCAGCGCATGGCCGAGTGCGGTCGCGTCATGTGCCGCTGCCCGGTAGTGCGGAGTGAGGTGGTCCGGCTCGAAGTCCTGGAGGAGGGAGTTGAAGCCCGCGTCGGTCAGTTGTTTCAGGTAGGTGTTCGGCTGACCGGTGGCCTTGACCGTTCCGTCCTCGTTGTAGGTGGTTGCCGGGTCATGGAAGTACGCGGTCGCCGCCTCCGGCTTGTGGCCGAGCGCCTCCAGGGCGCCGGCCATCGGGTTGAGGCCTGAGCCGTCTTTTCCGAGGACCAGTACCTGTTCCAACGGGTTGGCCTTGCTGACGGCGTCCTCCCAACGGCCTGGATTCGCTGCACTGAGCTGGGTGATGTGCTCGACCAGCGGGTTGAGGAAGCGCTGGTCGTACGTGCCGGTCCGGAGGATGTTGGAGAGGATCTGGTAGCCGTACGGGTTGCCGCCTTGGAGCTGGTCCGGGAGCAGTTGGTACTGGCTGGCTCCAGCCTTGCGCAGTCCCGCCTGCCACGCGTCGGACAGATGCGGTTGCTTGGCCCCGTCCGTTGCCGTTGCGAGGGTGAGGCCGAGATTGGCCTGCATATCGGCCAGGGCCCGTTTCGTCGCGTCGTTGCCGTAGTAGCCGCTGTACTCGGCCATCGCGCCGAAGGACTTGAGGAAACCGTCCGGCCCCATGGAGTCGAGGAAGAGGGTGGCGAACCGCGAGCCGCTGGAGTGCGCCTTCAGCAGGGCGTCGAGCTGGGCGATCTGTGCGGGCGTGGCCTTGTCCCCGAGACGCATCAGGTCCACTGCCTGCTTTGCCTCCTGCTCGGAGACGCCGCCCACCGGCTTCTTGTTGAACGCCTTCCGGTCAGTGCCGGTGTCCGCTGCGAGAGCGGCTGCTGCGGCGGCGTCCGCTTCGGCGGCCCGGGACAGTGCTTTGGCTATCGCGTCGGCGGCGTCGGTGGCCTTCTGGCGGTAGGCCCCGGTGTAGTCGGGGTCCTTCTTCTCCTCCGGGGTCGTCGCCGGGGGCCAGTGGACGGTTCCGTCGTTGTCGACCGTCAGCTTCTGGTCGGTTGCCGATCGGATCGCCGCCTCCAGGTCGGCCTTTGCGGCGGTGATCTCGGTGTGGGCATCACGGAGGGTCTGGGCGATGCCGCTGGCCTCCTCGAAGGCCGCGTCGATTTCGTTGCGTATCTTCGTGATGTTCTCAGCCGCGGTCTCGGCCGCGAATCCGCGCCAGCCCGAGCCGTTCAAGGGCGTGATGATGTCGCCGGTCAGCTCGGAGGAGAAGTTCCACTGCCGAAGCATCGCCTCGAACTCGCCGGCCAGGGTGTCAAGGCCGGTCACCTGCGCGTTCCTCAGTTCTTCGAACTTCATGCCGGTGCTTCAGCCCTTTCCGAACGCGCGGGTATTCGCCTGATCCGTTTGCGCATACCGGTCGGCGTTGAGGCGTAAGTTCCCGGCCACGTTTCCGATCGCATCCTCAAGGGTCCTGACCTGGTCCGTCCAGACGCCGGCCGCGCTGGTGATCGCAGCGCGCAGCGCCCAGCTGGTCGGGAGCTGCGCGGAGGCCGCGGAGGCGTGCGTGGTGGGCTGCTTGCACGCCTGCCCGAATTTGGTCTTCAGGGTGTCGCTGTTGGTTGCCGCACGCCTCAGCGCCTCCGGACTGACGGCTACGGTCGGCGCCGATGCTCCGGGCGCGGGGGCGCTCGGTGTGTAGACCGGCGCCGGCGCTCCGGACTCGACGGCGGCCAGGTCGGGAAACTGCTTCCTGGCCGCGTCCGTCAGTTTTCCGGAGCTGTCGAAGAGCCACGGGTTCATTCGGCGCTCGAAGTCCAGATCAACCATCAATCCCCCCTCAGGAGTGGGCTGAACGACCTCCACCGTGCGCGGAGTGTCGCCACTTCGTCGCTGCGAGTCTGCCACGGGGCGCGCGGGATGGGGTCGTGCGCCGGGGTCACTCGGGTGGGGGCTGGGGGTGGGGTGGGTGGGGCGGGCAGGGTTGGGGGCATGGGTGTGCAAGTGCGGCGGGCGGCGGCTGCGGCTCTGATCGGGACCGCGATCGAGTTCTATGACTTCTTCATCTACGGGACGGCGGCGGCGCTCGTCTTCGGGGCGGTGTTCTTCCCGGGGTTGGGGGCGGTGGGGGCGCTGTTGGCGGCGTTCTCGGTGTACGCGGTGGCGTTCCTGGCGCGGCCGTTGGGGGCCGTGGTGTTCGGGCACTTCGGGGACCGGTTGGGGCGGAAGACGACGCTGGTGGTGTCGCTGCTGCTGATGGGGGTGGCCACGGCGGCGGTGGGGGTGTTGCCGGGGTTCGGGGTGTGGGGGTGGTGGGCGCCGGTGGCGCTCGTCGTGTTGCGGGTGTGTCAGGGGGTCGGGCTCGGCGGGGAGTGGGGTGGGGCTGCGCTGTTGTTGGCGGAGCACGCGCCGGCCGGGCGGCGCGGGCGGTACGGGGCGTTCCTGCAGCTGGGGCCGACGGTCGGGTTCGTGCTCGCGAACGGGGTGTTCCTGCTGGTGCAACTCGGCCTGGACGAGCGGGCGTTCAGGGAGTGGGGGTGGCGGGTCCCGTTCGTCGCCTCGCTCGCGCTCGTCGCGGTCGGGCTGTTCATCCGGCTGAAGGTCGAGGAGTCTCCGCTGTTCCGCGGGCAGGAGGCGGGCCGGGCCGGGCTGCCGGTGGCGGAGGTGCTGCGCGGGCACTGGCGCACGGTGCTGGTGGGCTGTGGCGTGATCACCGTGGGGTACGCGCTGTTCTACCTGACCACGACGTACGCGCTGGCGTACGCGGCGACCGGTCTCGGGGTGCCGAGCACCGTGCTGCTGCCGATGTTGCTGGTGGGCGCGGTGGGCATGGGCGCGGCCGGGTGGACGACCGCGGGGCGCAGTGACGGCTGGGGCCGGCGGCGGACGATGCTGTGGGCGACGGTGTTCGCGACGGCCTGGTCGCTCGTCGAGTTCCCGCTGCTGGAGACGGCGCGCCGGCCGCTGATGTTCGTGGCGCTGGCCGGGGCGATGGTGGTGCTGGGTGCCCTGCTGGGGCCGGTCGCGGCGTTCCTGCCGGAGCTGTTCCCGACCCGGGTGCGCTACACGGGCGCGGCGCTGACGTACAACCTGGGCGGCGTGGTCGGCGGGGCGCTGACGCCGCTGGTGGCGACCCGGCTGACGGCGGCGTACGGGACGGCCGAGCTGGTCGGCTGGTACGTGGCGGCGCTGGGCGTGGTGGCGGTGCTGTGCTTGCGGCTGCTGCCGGAGACGTGCGGTGCGGAGCTGGGGTCGGTGGACGGCGAACGCCGCCGGGCGCCCCTGCTGGGGACGGATCCGGCGGCGTAGCCGACAGGCGGTGCGGCAGGTGCGGCGCGGTCAGCCGGCCAGGGCGGCGCGGCCGGCCAGGACGACCGCGGTGTGCTTGGCGACGCGCTCGCCGAGGTGCTCGGCGGTCGCGATGTCGGCCTTGTGGACGGCCTCGGCGCCGGCGTCGGCCGGCGAGGAGGCGGCGGCGCCGCTGAAGAAGCCGAGGCGGTTGAGGTCGTTCTCGCTGGCGGTGGTGGCGTTCCAGCCGGGCTTGAGGCCCAGGTTGACCCAGTTCATGCCGTGCTGGGCGGCGAGGGTCTGGAAGTAGCCGAGGGTGCCGGCCTTGTCGCCGCTCTTGGAGGCGGAGTTGGTGAAGCCGGCCGCGACCTTGTCCTGCCAGACGTCGCCGAACCAGCGCTTGCTGGTGGCCTCGGCGAAGACGTGGAAGGCGCCGGACGCGGTGCCCATGTAGGTGGGGGAGCCGAAGACGATCGCGTCGGCGGCGTCGAGCTGGGCCCACTGCTCGTCGGTGATGGTGTCGACGGCGATCGAGACGACCTCGGCACCGCCGGCGGCGGCACCGCGGGCGACGGCCTCGGCGATGACGGCGGTGTGGCCGTAGCCGGAGTGGAAGGCGATGGCGACGGTGGGGCGGATGGCGGTCATGCGGGCACTCCTGTACGGGCGGCGGTGGCCCGGGGGACGAAGAAGGAAGGGGACGACGGGCCTCGGCCCGCTTGGTCTCCAATATAGACCAAGTCTCCAATGGTTACCAAGGGGGGATTGGAGACCGACGGAGCTACCCTGGGTGTCATGACGACGGAGGAAACGGCCCGCGCCGACATCGGGTGGCACCGGGAGTCCTGGGACTCCCGGGAGCCCCAGGGATCCCAGGAGCACGTGCAGCGGGAGGAGCTGGAGCTCAACGTCTTTGCCCAGCTCTGTCCCAGTCGCGAGATGTTCGCCGAGCTGGCCGACAAGTGGTCGCTGCTGATCCTGATGAGCCTGGCCCTCTGCGGCCCGCAGCGGTTCTCCGAACTCCAGCGCGGGATCGGCGGGGTCAGCCGCAAGATGCTCACCCAGTCGCTGCGCACGCTGGAGCGCGACGGCCTGGTGCGCCGCACGGTCCACCCGGAGACGCCGCCGCGCGTGGTCTACGACCTGCTGCCGCTCGGCCGGGAGCTGGCCGAACTGGTCTCGCCGCTCGGCCGCTGGACGGAGCGCCGCGCCAAGCAGATGCTCGCGGCCCGCGAGGTGTTCGACGCGGCGCACGCCGAGGCGTGAGGGCGACGGAAGGGGGCGGAGGGGGCGGAGGGGGCAGGTCGGAGCCGATTTCCCTTCCGGGCCGACGGCCGTGTAATGTCTTCCTTGTTCGACCGGCCCGGCGGAAACGTCCGGCAAGCCCCTATAGCTCAGTCGGTAGAGCGTCTCCATGGTAAGGAGAAGGTCTGCGGTTCGATTCCGCATGGGGGCTCCACTCGAAGACCCTCGCCTGAAGGCGGGGGTCTTTCGCGTTCCCGGCCCGGCCGGGCCGCCGACACGCGGTGGCCTAGCGAGTCGGGTACGGAATGCGCTGTGATGGTGCGTCATCGGCCGCCCGCCCGTGGGGAGCGGGCGCGAGCCGGACCCCGACCGGGAGGGCGTCATGGGCGTTCGACTCGTGGTGGTCGACGACCACCGGCTGCTGGCCGAGGCACTCGCGACCGCGCTCCAGCTGCGCGGTCACCGGGTGCTCGCGGTCGGCTCGCCGGCGGGCGTGGCCGCCGACCTGGTGGCCGGGCGCAGGCCCGAGGTGTGCCTGCTCGGCGTGGCCGCGCCGGCCGAGCCGGGCGCGTTCGACGGGCTGCGCCGGATCCGCCGGGAGCGGCCCGAGGTGGCCGTCATCGTGCTCGGCCCGGTGGGTGAACTGCGCGGTGTGGCCGGGGCGTTCGCGGCCGGGGCGGCGGGCTACGTGCCGAGCGACGAGCGGATCGAAGTGGTCGAGCGGGCGATCGGGCGGGCCCGGGCGGGCGAGGCGGCGGTGGCCGTGGACGTGCTGCGCGGCGCCTTCGACCAGCTGCTGCGGCCGGCCGCCGAGCCGGACGACGAAGCCGTCCGGCTGCTGCGCCTGCTGACCCGCCGTGAGGTGCAGGTGCTGGCCCGGATCGCGGACGGCGAGGACACCGCGGCGATCGCCGCCGGGATGCGGATCGCCGCGAGCACGGCCCGGACGCACGTCCAGCGGGTGCTGATGAAGCTGGGCGCGCGGACCCGGCTGGAGGCGGCGGCGGTGGCCGCCAGGACCGGCCTGCTGGAGCGGATGGCCTCCGACTGAAGGCGTGCGCCGGAGGGCGATGAAGGGCACCGGAGGGAGCTGCCGCGGGCGGTCGCGGGGGCCGCGGACCCTGGTCCGGAGCACCCCCGGAGGGCAGGGAGAATAGGCGCCAGTCGTTCGCACGTTTCCGATGGCCCCGCCGATCCGGCGGCCATCGCCCGCTGGAGGTCTCATCATGAGTAAGTACCTGGTCACGGGTGGCGCCGGCTACGTCGGCAGTGTGGTGGCCGCTCACCTGCTGGAGGCGGGGCACCAGGTGACCGTCCTGGACGACCTCTCGACGGGTTTCCGCGAGGGCGTTCCGGCCGGTGCCGAGTTCGTCGAGGGCCGGATCCAGGAGGCCGGCAAGGTGCTGGACGGCTCCTTCGACGGCGTGCTGCACTTCGCCGCCTCCTCGCAGGTCGGCGAGTCGGTCGTGGACCCGGAGAAGTACTGGCGCAACAACGTGGCCGGCTCGCTGGAGCTGATCAGCGCGATGCGCGAGGCCGGCGTGCGCAAGCTGGTGTTCTCCTCGACCGCCGCCACCTACGGCGAGCCGGAGGTCGTGCCGATCGCCGAGACCGCCCGCACCGCGCCGACCAACACCTACGGCGCCACCAAGCTCGCCGTCGACCACCTGATCACCAGCGAGGCCGTCGCCCACGGCCTGGCCGCGGTGTCGCTGCGCTACTTCAACGTGGCCGGCGCGTACGGCGCCTACGGCGAGCGGCACGACCCCGAGTCGCACCTGATCCCGCTGGTCTTCCAGGCCGCGCTGGGCCAGCGCCCGCACATCGCGGTGTACGGCGACGACTACCCGACCCCGGACGGCACCTGCATCCGCGACTACATCCACGTCGCCGACCTGGCCGACGCGCACCTGCTGGCGCTGGACGCCGCCAAGCCGGGCGAGCACCTGATCTGCAACCTGGGCAACGGCAGCGGCTTCTCGGTGCGCGAGGTGATCGAGTCGGTCAAGCGCGTCACCGGCCGCGAGATCCCGGTGCAGGTGTCCGGGCGCCGCGCCGGCGACCCGGCGGTGCTGGTGGCCTCCGCCGAGCGTGCCCACGACGCCCTCGGCTGGACGCCGCGCCGTCCGAACCTGGACGACATCGTCGCCGACGCCTGGAAGTTCACGCTGGAGAAGAACGGCCTGTAAGCGGGCCGAGCTCGAAGGAACCGCAGGCGCCGCCCCGGACCTCCCGGGGCGGCGCCTCGGCGTTCTCCTGGACGCCCCCGCGACACCGGTCGGAAAGTGGCGCGGACGGATCGAATCCAGTCACGTGCGCACCTCCTGACGAAACTTCACCAAACCGCCACGAGCGCGTCCCCAGGCCCGTACGCTGAATGCGGTACCGGTTGGGGGTGGCGCGCGTTCGGCCCCGCCGGCCACCGGTGGGCGGGCGGAACGGAGTGCCGCATCCGCGGGCGCCGGGGCCGGTCCCCGCCCCGGGCTCGGGCCGGTCTGAGCAGGGGGGTAGTGACGATGGGGCGGATCCGCGTCCTGGTGGTCGACGACCACCGGATCTTCGCCGAGGCCCTGGCCGCGGCGCTCGCCGCCGAGCCCGACGTCGAGGTGGGCGCGGCGGGCAGCGCGGCCGCCGCCGAGCGCGCCCTGGAGCGCGCCGCCGTCGAGGGGCGGGCCTTCGACGTCGTCCTGATCGACGCCGACCTGGGCTCCGAGGCGGCCGTGCCGCCGGGCCCGCGCAAGCCCGTCCGCGCGGGTCCCGAGCCGCTCGACCCGGCCCGCCGGCGCCCGCCCCCCGTGGTGGCGCCGCCGCGCCGCCCGGCCGTGCCGCCGACGGGTCCGGGTGGACGCTCGGCGGATCCGCTGCGGCCCGATCCCCAGCGCACCGAGCACGTCCGCGCCGAGCACGTGCGCACCGACCAGCTGCGGCCGGTCGCCCCGCCGCCGGACGGGATCACGCTGCTCGGCCGGGTCCGCCGCGGCCACCCGGGGCTGCGCGCGATCGTCCTGGCCACCGCCGACGACCCGCACCGCGCCGCCCGGGCCCTGCACGCGGGCGCCACCGGCTGGGTGGCGAAGGAGAGTTCGCTGGCGCGGCTGCTCGCCGTCGTGCGCGGGGTGCTGCGCGACGAGACGCACCTGCCGCCGGCGCTGCTCACCGGGGTGATCCGGGAGCTCACCACCGCCCGGCGCGACCGCACCGAGAGCGAGCGCCTGGTGGACACGCTCACCCCGCGCGAGAAGCAGATCCTGCGCTGCATGGTCGCGGGCCTGGGCCGGCAGGCGGTCGCCGAGCGGCTCTACCTGTCCCCGCACACCGTCCGCACGCACATGCAGAACGTGCTCGGGAAGCTCGGCGTGCACTCGACCCTGGCCGCCGTCGCGGTCGCCCGCCGGGCGGGGGTCAGTCCCGCGGAGCCCGCCGCGCCGCCGTCCGTCGCCTCCACCAGCTGAGACGAGCCGAACCCGGCCGGAGCCGGCGGCCGCGGCGGCGGGCCGGTCCGCCGGTCAGCCCGGGATGTTGTCGAAGGGGGCGACCAACAGCCGCAGCAGACCGGCGAGTTCGCCCTGCTGGCCGGCGGTGAGCTGGGCGAGGAGTTCGCGCTCGTGGGCGAGCAGTCCGGCGAGGGCCTGGTCGGCGCGGTCGCGGCCGTCGTCGGTCAGGCGGACCAGGACGCCGCGGCGGTCGTCGGGGTCGGGCAGGCGCTTGACCAGGTTCTTGCCGGTGAGCCGGTCGATCCGGTTGGTCATGGTGCCGGACGTGACGAGGGTCTGGGTGAGCAGCTGCCCGGGCGAGAGCTGGTAGGGGGAGCCGGCGCGCCGCAGGGCCGTCAGGACGTCGAACTCCCAGGGCTCCAGGCCGTGCTCGGCGAAGGCGGTGCGGCGCGCGCGGTCCAGGTGCCGGGCGAGCCGGCTGACCCGGCTGAGCACCTCAAGCGGCTCCACGTCGAGGTCGGGGCGCTCCCGGCGCCATGCTGCGACCAGCCTGTCGACCTCGTCCTCCATGACGATCAGTGTATCGGTGGATGTGTCGATGTGAAGTCTCTTGACATCGAGAAATGTGCCAGCGAGGCTAAAAGCAGATATCTTGATGTCGAGATACTTTCGAGGTGTGCCATGCCCGCTCCTGCCTGGGACCCGGC
The DNA here is from genome assembly GCF_042887525.1 of Kitasatospora sp. NPDC057936. Classification (NCBI taxonomy): domain Bacteria; kingdom Bacillati; phylum Actinomycetota; class Actinomycetes; order Kitasatosporales; family Streptomycetaceae; genus Kitasatospora; species Kitasatospora sp. NPDC057936. Next base: position 20,265 of record NZ_JBHVPD010000039.1, on the reverse strand, counting down.
CCAGTACCTGCGCTTCGCCGACGAACGGACGCGCCCGCTGCGCGATCTGCTCGCCCGCGTCCCCGCCCTGCCGCACGAGCCCGCCGCGACGATCCTGGACATCGGCTGCGGGCCCGGCAACTCCACCGCCGTCGTGCGCGAGCGCTGGCCGCAGGCCAGGATCACCGGCGTCGACAACTCCGCCCCGATGTTGGAGACCGCCCGTACGCAGGGCGAGCCGAGCGCCGCGTACGTCCTCGCCGACGCCGCGGAGTACGACCCGGCCCCGGCCGGGCCCGACCTGATCGTCTCCAACGCGGCCCTGCAATGGATCAACGCGGAGGAGCGCCGGCCCCGACGGGGACCCTCCGCGCCGAAGGCGGGCGAGGAGGGACGGTTGGACGGCCACCTGGCGCTCCTGCCGCGCTGGGCGGAGGCGCTCAGGCCCGGCGGCGTCATCGCCTTCCAGGTGCCGGGCAACTTCGACGCGCCCAGCCACACGCTGCTCGCCGGGCTGCGCCGCAGTCCGCGCTGGGCCGACGTCCTCGGCGACGACGCCACCCGCGCCGGCGTCCACGAGCCCGGGCGGTACCTCGACGTGCTCGCCGGGGCCGGCTGCGCCGCCGACGTCTGGGAGACCACCTACAGCACGCTGCTGACCGGCCCGGATCCCGTTCTGGAATGGACGAAGGGCACCGCCCTGCGGCCCGTGCTCGCCCGGCTCGCCGACCCGGAGCGGCGGGCCGCCTTCCTCGCCGAGTACGGGGCGCTCCTGCGCGAGGCCTACCCGGCCGGGCCGCACGGCACGGTCTTCCCGTTCCGGCGGATCTTCGCGGTCGCGACGAGGCGGTAGGCGGGCGGGGCGCGGAACCCGGCCGGCGACCCGCCGGTCAGAGCTTGCGATCGCCGACCAGGTTCGGGTGCCGTTCCAGGCCCTCCAGCCCGTGCCAGGCCAGGTTCACCAGGTGCGCCGCGACCTGCGCCTTGTCCGGCTTGCGGACCTCCAGCCACCACTGCCCGGTCAGCGCGACCATCCCGACCAGCATCTGCGAGTACATCGGGGCCAGCCGCGGGTCGAACCCGCGGGACTTGAATTCCAGCCCGAGGATGTCCTCCACCTGCGTCGCGATGTCGCTGATCAGCGAGGCGAAGGTGCCCGTCGACTGGGCCACCGGCGAGTCCCGGACGAGGATCCGGAAGCCGTCCGTCGAGGTGTCGATGTAGTCCATCAGCGCGAACGCGGCCTGCTCCAGGAGCTCGCGCGAGTGCCCGCCGGTCAGCGCCCCGGTGACCATGTCCAGCAGGAGCTGCATCTCGCGGTCCACCACCACCGCGTACAGCCCCTCCTTGCCGCCGAAGTGCTCGTACACCACCGGCTTCGAGACCCCGGCCCGCTCGGCGATCTCCTCCACCGACGTGCCGTCGTAGCCGCGCTCCGCGAAGACCGTCCGGCCGATCTCCAGCAGCTGCTCGCGCCGCTGCTTGCCGGTCATCCGCACCCGCCCGCCGCGGCGGCGGGGCCCCGCCGCGGCCGCACCCCGGGGCGCGGCCCCGTCCGCCGGGGCAGCGGCACGCGGACGGGCCTGCGCCGCTCCGGGCGCCGCGTCCGTCCGCGTGCCGTCGTGACCGCCTGTGCTGTCTGCGCTGCTCCCGTTCACCCCTACATCATGCTGGAAGCGCGCCCTCATGCGGCGCGGCGGGCGGCGATCCGCTGTGCGTCCGGCCAGCGGACGTCCCGGACCCAGCCGGCCAGCTCGAACCAGCGGATCAGCCGGGCCGAGGAGTCGATCTGTCCGCGCAGGACGCCGTGCCGGGCGGAGGTCGGGTCGGCGTGGTGCAGGTTGTGCCAGGACTCGCCGCAGGAGAGCACGGCCAGCCACCAGACGTTGCCCGAGCGGTCCCGGGAGCGGAACGGGCGGCGGCCGACGGCGTGGCAGATCGAGTTGATCGACCAGGTCACGTGGTGCAGCAGGGCGACCCGGACCAGCGAGCCCCAGAAGAACGCGGACAGCGCGCCCTGCCAGGACAGCGTCACCAGCGCGCCGACCAGCGCGGGCAGCAGCAGGGAGATCGACGTCCAGAGCCAGAACAGCCGGGAGATCCGCCGCAGCGCGGGGTCGTTGACGAGGTCCGGCGCGTACTTGAGCTGCGGGGTCTGCTCCTCGTCGAACATCCAGCCCATGTGCGCCCACCACAGGCCCTTCAGAAGCGCGGGCAGGCTCTCCCCGTAGCGCCACGGCGAGTGCGGGTCGCCATCCTTGTCGCTGAAGCGGTGGTGCTTGCGGTGGTCGGCCACCCAGCGCACCAGCGGGCCCTCGACGGCGAGGCTGCCGACGACGGCGAGGGCGAGGCGCATCCGGCGGCCGGCCTTGAAGGCGCCGTGGGTGAAGTAGCGGTGGTAGCCGACGGTGATGCCGTGGCAGGTGAGGAAGTACATGGCGACGGTGACCACCACGTCCGTCCAGCCCAGGCCGCGGCCCCAGGCGATCGGGACGGCCGCCAGCAGGGCCGTGAACGGCACGACGATGAAGAGGGCGAGCGCGAGGCGCTCGGCGAAGCCCTGGCGCTCCCCGCCACGGGTGGCGGACAGCATCGCGGGGGACGGTTCGGAGGAGTCGCTGGGCGGCGCGGTGGAACCGGCGCGCGCCTCACCGGCCTGGATGGTCATGTTCTCGTCCCTCGACGGGGGCCCTCTGCGGGCGGGGGTGGGAAGGCTACGGTGCCGTAACCTACGGCATCGTAGGTTGCGTTCCGTGGCGAAGGGAACACACCGCCGCACGGCGCTTGAGTGAATTCACCCGACTGGATGGATGAACCGCCGTCCCGGTGGTGGAGCGTCACACGCGCCGGAGACGGACCGCGCGGCGGCGGGCGCGGGTCGGCCATGGAGGTAGATGTGGAGCCGCATACCCCGTAGTCTTGCCCCAGCGCGCCTCCGGCGACCTTCGGGCCGGCGTGCCGGTCCCGGATCGTCTAAGGGCAGGACAGCTGGTTTTGGTCCAGCTTATGGGGGTTCGAATCCTCCTCCGGGAGCACTCTGAGCGGCCCCGGCCCGGTATTGCGGCGGGCCAGGGGGTGGCTTTTCGGCCACTTTCCTCGCACTATCCTCGAACTGCCAGGGCTTATGTGCGGATCCTCGCCCCTGGCCGCTCTGCCCTCTCTGTGAACCGACCGAGGAGCCTCCCCGCATGGGTGCCAATTCGCTTGCCGCCGTTGTCGTTCTTGCCGCCGGTGGCGGGACACGGATGAAGTCGAACAAGCTGCCCAAGGTGCTGCACGAGGTGTGCGGACGGACGCTGGTCGGTCACGCCGTCTCGGCGGCGCAGGAGTTGACGCCGGGGCAGCTGGTCGTCGTCGTCGGCCACCAGCGGGAGCAGGTCGAGGAGCACCTCGCGGCGCACTACCCGGCCGCCCGCCCGGTCGTCCAGCACGAGCAGAACGGCACCGGGCACGCGGTGCGCACGGCGCTGGAGGCGCTCGCCGCCGACGGCGTGGTACTGGACGGCACCGTGATCATCACCGCCGGCGACTCGCCGCTGCTGACCGGGGCGACGCTGCGGCGCCTGGCCAGGGCGCACGCCGAGCAGGAGAACGGCGTCACCGTGCTGACCGCCGTGGTGCCCGAGCCGTTCGGCTACGGCCGGATCCTGCGCGACGAGGACCGCTCGGTGGCCGCGATCGTCGAGGAGAAGGACGCCACCGACACCCAGCGCCTGATCACCGAGATCAACTCCGGGGTCTTCGCCTTCGACGCCAAGCTGCTGACCGCCGCGCTGGCCGAGCTGACCACGGACAACTCGCAGGGCGAGGAGTACCTGACCGACACCCTGCAGATCCTGCGCGAGGCCGGGCACCGGGTCGGCGCCGTCGTGGCCGAGGACCCGCGGGACATCCTCGGCATCAACGACCGCGTGCAGCTCGCCCAGGCCCGCCGCCTGCTCAACGACCGCCTGCTGGAGCGCGCGATGCGCGAGGGCGTCACCGTGGTCGACCCGGCGACGACCTGGATCGACGTCCAGGTGACGTACGAGGCGGACGCCGTCGTGCTGCCGAACACCCAGCTGCAGGGCGCCACCCACCTCGGCGAGGGCTGCGAGGTCGGCCCGAACTCGACCCTGCGGGACACCCGGGTCGGCGCCGGCGCCGTTGTGAGCAACACCACGGCCGACCGAGCCGAGGTGGGCGAGCTGGCCAGCGCCGGCCCGTACGCCTACCTGAGGCCGGGCGCCAAGCTGCTGCGCAAGGCGAAGGTCGGCACCTACGTCGAGGTCAAGAACTCCGAGCTCGGCGAGGGGGCCAAGGTGCCCCACCTGTCGTACATCGGCGACGCCACCATCGGCGAGGGCACCAACGTCGGCGCGGCCTCGGTCACGGTGAACTACGACGGCGTCAACAAGCACCGCACGGTCATCGGCGCGCACTGCCGGACCGGCTCGGACAACATGTTCATCGCACCGGTCACGATCGGTGACGGCGCCTACACCGCGGCCGGCTCGGTCATCACCTCCGACGTTCCGCCGGGCGCGCTCGGCGTGAGCCGGGCGCAGCAGCGCAACATCGAGGGCTGGGTGGAGCGCAAGCGCCCCGGGACCGCATCGGCGCAGGCCGCGAAGGTTGCGACGGACGGGGCGGCGGAAGCCTGACGGGACGCGCGGGCGTCCGAGGGGCGGTCCCGGGGCGGACGGTTTCTGCGCGGGCGCGTAACCTTGGGGACATACGTGCGCCACTGGGCTTACCGCCCGTGTCCAGGCGTACCGACATTCCCCGAACCCATCTTGCGTGCGGGCTGCGCCTGCTCGCGTTGGATGGTCGGGGTTCAGCGTCCGCAAACGCGAGGAGACGGTGCAGTGAGCGGGATCACGACGTCGGGCGAGAAGAAGCTGAAGCTCTTCTCCGGCCGTGCCCACCCGGAGCTGGCGAAGGAGGTGGCCGCGGCGCTGGGGACCGAGCTGGTTCCGACCAAGGCCCTGGACTTCGCCAACGGCGAGATCTACGTCCGCTTCCTGGACTCCGCGCGCGGTGCGGACTGCTTCGTGATGCAGAGCCACACGGCTCCCATCAACCAGTGGATCATGGAGCAGCTGATCATGATCGACGCTCTGAAGCGGGCCTCCGCCAAGAGCATCACCGCGATCCTGCCGTTCTACGGCTACGCCCGCCAGGACAAGAAGCACCTCGGCCGCGAGCCCATCTCGGCCCGCCTGGTCGCCGACCTGCTGCGCCAGGCCGGCGCCGACCGCCTGATGGCCGTGGACCTGCACACCGCGCAGATCCAGGGCTTCTTCGACGGCCCGGTCGACCACCTGTTCGCGCTGCCGCTGCTGGCCGACTACGTGGGCGAGCGGGTCGACCGCGACAAGCTGACGATCGTCTCGCCGGACGCCGGCCGGGTGAAGGTGGCCGACCAGTGGTGCGACCGCCTGGACGCGCCGCTGGCGATCATCCACAAGCGCCGCGACATGACCCAGGCCAACACGATCCTGTCGGCCGAGGTCGTCGGTGACGTCAAGGGCCGGGTCTGCGTCCTGGTCGACGACATGATCGACACCGCCGGCACGATCTGCGCCGCCGCCGACGCGCTGTTCGACAACGGCGCCGCGGACGTCCTGGTCGCCGCCACCCACGGCGTGCTCTCGGGCCCGGCCGCGGACCGCCTGAAGAACTCCCGGGTCAGCGAGTTCGTGTTCACCAACACGCTGCCGACCCCCGCCCAGCTCCAGCTGGACAAGATCACCACGCTGTCCATCGCCCCGTCGATCGCCGCCGCGATCCGCGAGGTGTTCGAGGAGGGTTCGGTCACGAGCCTCTTCGAGGGCGTGCACTGACGAAGGCCCGCGCAGGCGGCCCCGGTCCGGAACGGGCCGGGGCCGCCGTCGATTTCGCGGGAGGGCACAGGTGCGGTTAGACTCGTGAAACTGCTCGGCGAGGGATGCCGTGTGCCCGCTCGACGGGTGCCCGCTCCGTGATCGACGCGCTGCCGGTGCCGGTTCCCCGGACCCTGGCAGAGGTCGTTGCCGCCGAGTGACCCCCAACGTACTGAGGGTGTGGTCCCGGCGGTTTTTCGCGTTGCCTGCACCCCCGCGCCGTTCTTCACGAGGAGTGCAGTCGTGTCCGAGATCCGCCTTGCCGCTGAGACCCGTTCCGAGTTCGGCAAGGGTGCCGCCCGTCGCGCCCGCCGCGCCGGCTTCGTCCCCGGTGTCGTCTACGGCCACGGCCACGCCCCGGTTCACCTGAACCTGCCCGGCCACGACCTGATGATGGCCCTCAAGACCCCGAACGCCCTGCTGGTCGTCCCGATCGAGGGCAAGGACGAGTACGTCCTGCCGAAGGCCGTCCAGCGCGAGGCCATCAAGCGCACCATCGAGCACGTCGACCTGCTGCTCGTGAAGCGCGGCGAGAAGGTCACCGTCGAGATCCCGGTCCTCACCGAGGGCGAGCTGGCCCCGGGCGGCAACCTGCTGGAGCACGTCCTCAACGCGCTGCCGATCGAGGCCGAGGCCACCCACCTGCCCGAGTCCGTCACCGTCTCGGTCGAGGGCCTGGAGGCCGGTGCCTCCATCCACGCCAAGGACATCGTCCTGCCGGCCGGCGTCACCCTGGCCGTCGACGCCGACGCCGTCGTGCTGCAGGTCATCGGCGCCCAGGCCGCCCCGGCCGAGGACGAGGCCGCCGAGGCCGAGGGCGCCGAGGCCTGAGCCTCGCGCTGACGACTGCTTGAGACCGCTGCCCCGGTCGCTCCCTCTGGAGCGGCCGGGGCAGCGGTGTGTCCGGGAAGATGGCGTGGAGCGCGAGGGCGAGGAGTAGGGACATGGCGGAAGAAGCGTACGAAGGGCCGTGGCTGGTCGTGGGGCTGGGGAACCCGGGCGAGCAGTACGCCCGGAACCGGCACAACATCGGCTTCATGGTGGTCGACCTGCTGGCGCAGCGGATGGGCGCCAAGTTCAAGGCGCACAAGAGCCGGGCGCAGGTCGCCGAGGGGCGGCTGGTCGGCAAGCGGGTCGTGCTCGCCAAGCCGATGTCGTTCATGAACCTGTCCGGCGGTCCGGTGACGGCGCTGCGCGACTTCTACAAGGTCCCGGCGGCCGGGATCGTGGCGGTCCACGACGAGCTGGACATCGACTACGCGGCGCTGCGGCTCAAGCTCGGCGGCGGCGACAACGGGCACAACGGCCTGAAGTCGATCACCAAGTCGCTCGGGCCCGACTACCACCGGATCCGCTGCGGCATCGGCCGCCCGCCGGGCCGGATGGAGGTCGCGGACTTCGTCCTCAAGGACTTCTCCGGTGCCGAGCGCAAGGAGCTGGAGTGGTTCGTCGACCGCTCGGCGGACGCGGTGGAGGCCCTGCTGTCGGAGGGCCTGGAGCGGGCGCAGGGGACGTACAACTCCTGACGGCGTGACCGGGGGTCGAGGCGACGCGCCGGGTCGGCAACAGTCGTACAACGCTTGACGTTCCACACCTGAATAGGTGTGAGAACCCCGTGCGCGATCGGATAGCGTCGGTCCCGGTACGCGAACGGGTCCTGGGGAGTAGCTCGATGCGGAGATTGCGTCCGGTCCGCCGACTGCGGCGGATCCGGGTGATGCGGTTGCGGCGGTTCGGCCGGCGGATCGGCACGGCCGGTGCGCTGGGGGCGGCGGGGATGCTGCTGTCCAGCGGCGTGGCACACGCCGATCCGGTGGCGGAGCCCGACCAGGCGGCGTCGCCGGAGCCGGCGGCCGCGCAGTTCGCGCCGGTGCTCGGCGATTCGGTCGGGCCGGACGCCGGGCTGCTGGCGGTCGGCGGCGGCCTGGTGGTCGTGGCCGGCGGTGCCGCGCTGTGGCTCAAGCGCCACCGCGCCGGCGGATCGCCCGAGTAGGGGGAAGAACGGCTCACGGGCCGGGGTCCACGCACGTGGACCCCGGCCCTTTCGCGTGCCCGGAATCCCGGGCGCCGGCTTGTCATCCGTTTCCGGCGGGCGGGGCGTCCTGTGGGTATGAAGCGCGAATCGATGAGCCCGGGGGGCGTCGACGGGGACCCGTTCGACGAGTTCGTCGCGGCGCGGTACCAGGCGCTGCTGCGCGGTGCCTTCCTGATCACCGGCGACGTCCACGACGCCCGGGACCTGCTGCACGACGCGTTGGCGCGGGTGTACGCCAAGCGGTCGGCCATCCGGGAGCCGGCGGCGACGGAGGGGTACGTGCGCCGGACGATGATCCGCACGCACGTCTCGCGGTGGCGCCGGACCAGGCGCGAGGTGCTGACCTCCGCTCTGCCGGACGGGCCGGCGGCCCAGGAGGCCGAGCGGGACGAGGAGTTGGCGGCGGCCCTGGGGGCGCTGCCGCGGCGCCAGCGCGCGGCGGTGGTGCTGCGGTACTACCTCGACCTGCCGGTGGCGCAGGTGGCGGAGGAGCTGGGCTGCACGGTGGCGACGGCCAAGACCCACCTGGCGCGGGCGGTCAGGACGCTTCGGCAGGAACTGGAACCGGCTAAGGAGTTGGTGGGACGTGAGCGCTGAGGACGGGTTCGAGGAGGAGCTGGCCCGCCGGCTCGGGCTGCGGGCGTCGGCGGTCGGCGGCAGCCCGCCGCTGGCCGCGCTCAAGGCGGCCGGGCGGCGGCGGGCACGGCAGCAGGGCGCGGTGCGGGGCGTGACGGCGGTCGCGGTGCTGGCCGTCGGCGCGGGGGCGCTGACGCAGCTGGGCGGCGGGGGGACGGCCTCGGACGAGCGCGTGGGCGGAGGGCCGGCCGGGGCGCCGACGGGAGGGGCGGCGTCGCCGTCGGCCGGGCGGAACTCCGGCAAGGGGCGGATGGTCTTCGGGTGCGACGCGGGGCCGTCCTCGCTGCGGACGCCGGGCCAGCACTGGCACCCGACCGACCTGCCGACGGGCCCGCCGAGGATCACGCCGACGTCGACGACGCCGCCGGTTTCGCCGTCGCTCACCCCGCCCCCGTTCACCCCGCCCCCGTTCACCCCGCCCCCGTTCACCCCGCCGTCGTTCACGCCGCCGTCGTTCACGCCGCCGTCGTTCACCCCGCGGTCGGGCCTGCCGTCGACGGGCTCGCCGTCGACGCTGTCGTCGGCCCAGCTGCTGCAGCTCGACCTCGCGCGCGCGAGCGAGGCCGTCGACAAGGTGGGGACGGAGAGCTACGCGGACCACTACTTCGGCGTCTGCCGCGACCCCGGCCTGAACACCCTCTACGTGATGCGCGTCCCGGGCGACGGCGCCCTGGACGACGCCGTGACGCGAGCACTGGCCGACTGGCCCACCGTCAAGCTGCAGTTCACCGCCGCGGTCGGCTCGTACGCCGAACTGCGGGAGCTCCAGGACCGGATCGACGGTGACCGCGCCTACTGGAAGGACAAGGGCGTGCAGCTGGAGTTCGTGCAGGTCGCCAACGACGGCTCCGGGGTGGTGGTCGACACTCCGCAGTGGGAGTCCGCCGGGGCGCAGATCAAGGCGAAGTACGGCTCCAAGGTGGCCGAGGTCCGCTAGAGGAGCGCAGACGAAGGGGCCGGTGTCCGACGGGGGTGGACACCGGCCCCTTCGACGCGTCTGCCGTCAGCCGGTGTTGCGCAGGCCGGCGGCGATGCCGTTGACGGTCAGCAGGAGCGCGCGGGCGCGCAGCGGGTCCTCCTGGCGTCCGGCCGTGACCTCCTCGCGCTGGCGGCGCAGCAGGGCGACCTGGAGGTAGGAGATCGGGTCGAGGTAGGCGTCGCGGACGGTGAAGGTCTGCTTCAGCACCGGGTTGTGCTCCAGCAGTTCGCCCTCGCCGGTGAGCCGCAGCACCTCGCGCAGGGTGAGCTCGTGCTCGGCGACGATCTGGTCGAAGACGTGCTGGAGGTCGGCCGGCACCAGCTGCTCGACGTAGTGGCGGGCGATCCGCAGGTCGGTCTTGGCCAGCGTCATGGCGACGTTGGACAGGAAGTTGCGGAAGAAGTGCCACTGCCCGTGCATCTCGTCCAGCACGTCGCCGAGGCCGGCCTCGCGGGCGGCGGCGAGGCCGGAGCCGACGCCGTACCAGCCGGGGACGATCTGGCGGGACTGGGTCCAGCCGAACACCCACGGGATGGCGCGCAGTCCGTCCAGGCCGGCGCCGGAGTCGGGGCGGCGGGAGGGGCGGGAGCCCAGGTGCAGGGAGGCGAGCTGGTCGACCGGGGTCGAGGCGAAGAAGTACTTCGGCAGGTCCTCCTGCTCGACCAGGGCGCGGTAGGCGGTGTGGGCGGCCTCGGACACCCGGTCCATCGCGGCGTCCCAGCGGGCCAGCTCCTCGGGGGCCTGGCGCGGGGCGGTGTGCAGCGCGGAGGCGGAGAGCGTCGCGGAGATCGTCAGTTCGAGGTTCTCCCGGGCGAGGGAGGGCAGCAGGTACTTGTCGGAGATGACCTCGCCCTGCTCGGTGACCTTGATCTCGCCCTCCAGGGTGCCCCACGGCTGGGCCAGGATGGCCTCGTGCGAGGGGCCGCCGCCGCGGCCGACGGTGCCGCCGCGGCCGTGGAACAGGCGCAGCCGGATGCCGTAGCGGTGGGCGACGTCGCGCAGCCGGCGCTGGGCGCGGTGGATCTCCCACTGGGAGGTGGTGATGCCGCCGAACTTGGAGGAGTCGGAGTAGCCGAGCATGACCTCCTGGACGTCGCCGCGCAGCGAGACGAGCAGCCGGTAGGAGGGGTCGGAGAGCATCTCGTCGAGGATGCGGTCGGCCTGCTGGAGCTCGTCGGTGGTCTCCAGGAGCGGCACGATGCCGATCTTGGCGATGCCGGCGTGCAGGTCGATCAGGCCCGCCTCGCGGGCCAGGACGGTGGCGGCGAAGACGTCGTCGGCGCCCTGGCACATGGAGATGATGTAGCTCTCGACGATCTCGTCGCCGAAGCGCTCGAAGCCCTGGCGGATGGTGTTGAAGACGCCGAGGGTCTTGGTGCCGGCCTCGTCCAGCGGGGCCGGGGTGGGGGCGAGCGGGCGGCGCGAGCGGAGCTCCTTGGCGAGCAGCCGCTGGCGGTACTCGCGGGGCATGTCGGCGTAGCGCCAGGCCTCCTCGCCGAGGCGGTCGAAGAGCTGGCCGAGCGCGTGGTGGTGGGCCTCGGCGTGCTCGCGGACGTCCATGGTGGCGAGCTGGAGGCCGAAGGCCTCGATGGTGCGGATCGCGCGGGCGAGGCGGCCGTCGGCGATGAGTTCGCCGCGGTGGGCGCGCAGCGACTCCTGGATCAGGCGCAGGTCGGCGACGAGTTCGCGGGTGCCGAGGTAGTCGCGGCCCTCGACGTGCGGGGTGCCGCCGGCCAGGCGCTCGCGGGTGTTCTCCAGCTTGAGCCGGATGCAGGTGGCCTTGAGGCGGTAGGGCTCCTCGGCGTTCATCCGCTTGTAGCGCGGGCTGAGTTCGGGGAGCAGGTGCAGGTCGGTGTTGAGCGAGGCGAGGAGCTCGGCCGAGGCGCCGGCCAGGCGCTCGGAGGTGGAGAGCGTGTTGCGCAGGTCGTCGATCGCGGCGAGCGCGTCCTTGATGCCGTACTCGTGCTGGAGGTTGAGGACGTCCCAGGTGACCTGCGGGGTGACGTTGGGGTTGCCGTCGCGGTCGCCGCCGATCCAGGTGCCGAAGGTGAGCGGGCGGACGCCGTCGGGCAGGCTGAGGCCGACCCGGGCGAGCTCCTCCTGCAGCTCCTCCAGCACCTCGGGGACGGCCTCGCGGTAGAGCTCGTCCAGGTAGTAGACGGCGTTGCGGGCCTCGTCGGTGGGCTCGGGGCGGGCGATGCGCAGCTCGTCGGTCTGCCAGAGCAGGTCGATGACCTCGGCCAGGCGGCGGTCGGCGGAGCGCTGCAGGGAGGTGCGGCGCGTGGCGGCCCGGTCGGGGGTGGTGGCCGGGTCGGCGGCGGCGAGGCCGGAGCTGAGCTGCTCGCGGTGGATGCGTTCGAGGAGTTCGCCGATCCGGCGGAGCTTGTTGAGGACGCTGCGCCGGGCGGCCTCGGTGGGGTGCGCGGTGAAGACCGGCCGGACCGCGAGGTGGGCCAGGGTGTCCTGGAGGTGCTTGGGGTCGGCGTCGGCGAGCTGGTCGGCGGTCTGCGCGAGCAGCGAGCCCTCCCGGGCGCGGCGGGTGGCGAACTCCCGGCCGCGGTGCACCTGCTCGGTGACGTTGGCGAGGTGGAAGTAGGTGGAGAAGGCGCGGACGAGCTTCGCCGCGGTATCCAGGTCGATGCCGGAGAGGAGTTCGGCGGTGGCCTCGCCGTCCGTGCGGCTGAGCAGGCGGACCTGTTCGACCAGGCCCAGTAGCTGGGGGCCCTCCTGACGGACCAGCGTTTCGCCGAGCAGGTCGCCGAGGCGGCGGATGTCCGCGCGCAGGGCCGCGTTGTCTGCGTCTGGGCCGGCGGCGGCGACGGAGGTGGGGCTGTCCGCCGGGTTGGGGACCGGAGCGGTCACGGCTGGGCTCCCTGTGGTGGTGGGGTTCGGCAACGGCTCATCGTCACAGGTCCGCCCGCGTGTGGCAGGTGTGACGCGTGCGGACCGCGCTGTCCGACGCGACCAGCATAGGTGTCGGGGAGGTCGGTGTCCGCGAGGTGGCCGGATGGCGGACAGGATCACCGCGGCCGCCATGTGGTCTGGACCACTTGAAGGTCTGGGGAAGTTACCGGTGCCATCCCGGTGGGGAGGGAACGGGGTTGCACCTTAGGCTGTCAGGCATGAGCAAGTCGCCTGGGGAGCGCGCGCCGGTCCGGTCGTTCTGGTGGTGGGAACGACCGCGCAGCGCATTCCTCGACATCGGGCTGGCGCTGCTGGCCGCGGTGGAGTGCTCGCTCAGCACCATCGCCTTCCTCTCCGCGCGCGCGCACCTGAGCGCCGCCGGCGCGGCCGGCATCGCCGTGCTCGGCGCGCTGGCGGGCGGCTCGCTGGTGCTGCGCCGGCGCTGGCCGGCCGTGCCGGTGCTGGTGACGCTGGTGGCGATGCCCGGGATGCTCGGCGTCGTGCTGCTCGTGGTGGCCCTGTACACGCTGGCCGAGACGTGGGAGTGGCCCTCGCGGCGCCGCCGGGTGGTCGCGCTGTCGGCGCTGGCCTTCGCCGAGGCCGTCACCGTCATGCTGGTGTCGATGCTCCTGCCCGGTGGCGACGGCCCCCCGGACCCGACGCCGCTCTGGGTCCAGGTGCTGGTGGCCGTCCTGGTGGCGGTCGGCCTGACCGTCCCGCCGGTGGTGACCGGCCTCTACGTGGGCGCGCGGCGGCGGCTCATCGAGTCGCTCAAGGACCGTGCGCACGGTCTGGAGACCGAGCTCGACCTGCTGGCCGAACAGGCCCAGGAACGCGCCCGGCGGGCCCGGCTGGAGGAGCGCACGCGGATCGCCCGCGAGATGCACGACGTGGTCGCGCACCGGGTCTCGCTGATGGTGGTGCACGCGGGGGCCCTGGAGCGGATCGCCGCGAAGGACCCGCAGAAGGCCGCGCAGAGCGCCAAGCTGATGGGCGAGGTCGGCCGGCAGGCGCTCAACGAGCTGCGCGAGATCCTCGGCGTGCTGCGGATGGACGACGAGCGCCCGGCCGAACCGGACTCGCTGGCCGCGCTGCCGCGGCTGGTCGACCAGTCCCGGGCGGCCGGGATGGCGGTCACCCTGACGGTCAGCGGCAGCCGGCAGCAGTTCACCGGCGAGGCCGAGCAGACCGCGTACCGCGTGGTCCAGGAGGGCCTGACCAACGCGCACAAGCACGCCGGCGGCGCCGACGTGTCCGTCCTGCTCGCGTACGCGCCGAACGGGGTCCGGGTCAGCGTCGTCAACGCCTGCCCGGGCGGCGAGCACGGCGCGGCGAAGCTGCCGAGCGGGGGCAACGGGCTGGTCGGGATGCGCGAGCGGGTGATCGCGCTCGGCGGCACCTTCTCGGCCGGGCCGGAGGCGGACGGCGGGTTCCGGGTCGAGGCGGTGCTGCCCTCCCGGCTGGCCGTCCGCGCCGAACCGCTGCGGTAGCGGCGCCCGTCCGCGGTGGCGGTGCCCGTCCGCGGTGGCGGTGCCCGTCCGCGCTGGGGGTGCTCGTTCCTAGTACTCGTCCGCGGTGCGCAGCCGTTCCGGGGCGGTGCCGAGGATCAGCATCGTGATCGCCTGGTCGATCCCGTGGCCGAGGAACCACTCTCCCGTGTGATCCAGGCTGTAGACGCGGCCCTCCTCGTCGACCGCCAACAGTGCCTGTCCGTACGCCTCCTCGCCGAGCGGCGCGACCTTGCTGCCGAGCGCGCGGCCGAGGTCGGCCAGGGTGCGGGGCTGGTGCAGCCCGCACATCGGGTCGATCAGGAACGGGGTGCGGGCCAGTTGGCGGCCCGCGCCGGACAGGTCGAAGGCGAGGCCGCCGAACTCGGCCCAGGCCTCCACCGCCGCCGGGAACACCGCGTGCGGCACGCCGGCCGGCTCGCCGTGCCCCACCAGGGTGTCGGCCCACTCCTCGGCCCGCCGGATCTCCCAGCGGCCGGGGTGCCAGCCGGCCGCCTTGAGCTCGGCGGCGACGTCGGCGGGGAAGCGCGGGCGGGTCCGCCCGGGGGAGGCCGCGGCCAGGGTGGCCGGCGGGGGCGGGGGCGGGCTGGGCGGATTCAGGACGGGCTCCGGTGGTTCGGGGACAGGACGGCGGCAGGGACGCGGCACCGCACCGACGGAGGGCGTCGGCGCGGGCCGGCGGTCAGCGGGCGGGCGGCCCGACCGCGACGCTCTGCACGGTGAAATGCTCCAGCATCGGGACGCACGAGCGGCACGGCGGCGCGTGGGTGCCGTGCGCCGGGTCGTCCTCCTCGCGGATCCGGACGGTGGTCATCCGGGAGCCCTTGAGCGCCTTGCGGGCCTCGTGCAGGCTCATCGCCTTGCGGGCGGCGCGCTTGGAGCGCTTGCCGTCCACCGTGGCCAGGTACTGCGACAGCAGCACCGCCTCCGGGCAGCGGCCGGTGAAGCGCTCGCGCAGCTCGACCGGCAGGCCGTCCAGGAACTCGCGGACCAGCGGGTGCAGGACCGGGCGCCGGGCGGACTTGTCCCCGGCCAGGGTGTGCACCTCGCCGCCCTTGAGCGACAGCGCGGCGGCGACGGCGGGCAGCAGGCTGTCGCGGAGGTGGCGCAGCACGGGCGGGCCCGCCGGCTCACCGGTGGTCATGCGTCTGCCTCCGTATCCGCAGGGTCTCCGCTGACGGTCCGGACTGGTCGGTCCAGTCCTGGGGCAAGCCTGTCAAACGACACCGACATCCGTACAACCGGGGTGCGGGGGTGCGCGAACGGGCGCCGGGACCCGGCGGGTTCAGGACGCGCTCCCGATGGAACACTGGCTCAATCCGCACGCAGCCGTCACGACTTGTCCGTCGATCCACCGAAACCGCCCCGGTGCCCCGGCGGCTGCCGGTACCGTTCCGGCAGCGAGCCGAAGGGGACGCGGCCGCCCGCCCGGGACGCCCGGCGGCGGCCCGGATCCGGTGCCCGCGCCGACCGTTGGGGCCGCCGGGGTGCGCCTGCCCGGTGCCGGAGCGAGGGGGCTCGTGCGATGACTTCTCCGACGTCGGGACGGGACGGGGGGCGCGACGGCGGACCGGACGGGGCCGAGGACGCCAACGAGGCGCCCGGCGGGCACGTGCCCACCCCGGGCGAACCGCTCCGGCCGGTGCCCGCCCGGCCGGTCGGCATCGCCGTGGTCGGCGCCGGCTACTGGGGCCCCAAGCTGGTCCGCAACGCCCAGCACACCCCGGCGCTGCGGCTGCACTGGCTGTGCGACCTCGACGAGGCCAAGGCCCGTACGGTGCTGGGGGAGTACAGCACCGTCGGCGCGACCTCCTCGTACCGGCGGGTGCTGGACGACGAGCGGGTCGGGGCCGTCGCGGTGGCCGCGCCCGCCGCCGCGCACCACGGGCTCGTCCGGGCCGCGCTGGAGGCCGGCAAGCACGTGCTGGTCGAGAAGCCGATCACCACCTCCGCCGACGGGGCCGCCGAGCTCGTCGAACTCGCCGAGCGGCGCGGGCTCGTGCTGATGTGCGACCACACCTTCTGCTACACGCCGGCGGTGCGCCGGATCCGCGAGCTCGTGCACGGCGGCGAGATCGGCGACGTCCAGTTCTTCGACTCGGTGCGGATCAACCTCGGGCTGGTGCAGCCGGACGTGGACGTGCTGTGGGACCTCGCCCCGCACGACCTCGCCATCCTCGACTTCGTCCTGCCGCCCGGCGTCGATCCGGTCGGGGTGTCCGCCCAGGGCGCCGACCCGATCGGCGCCGGGCGGGCCTGCGTCGCCTACCTGACGGTCCGGCTGAGCAACGGCGCCCTCGCCCACTGCCACGTCAACTGGCTCTCCCCGACGAAGGTGCGCACCACGCTCATCGGCGGCTCCCGGCGCACCCTCGTCTGGGACGACCTCAACCCGCAGGCCCGCCTCGCCGTGCACGACCGGGGCGTGGACCTCACCCCGCCCGAGGAGGTCACCGACGCGATCCGGCACCGGGCGCTGATCTCCTACCGCGTCGGCGAGATGGTCGCGCCCGCGCTGGTCGAGCAGGAGGCGCTGCGCAACGTGATGGCCGAGTTCGCCGCCGCGATCGTCGAGGGCCGCGCGCCGCTCACCGACGGGCACGCCGGGGTGCGGGTGCTGCGGCTGCTGGAGGCGGCCTCGCTGAGCCTCCGACTCGGCGGGGTCACCGTTCCGGTGGGGATGGCCGACCGGGCCGACCGGGCCGAGGGGGCCGAGAGGGCCCCGCGGGTCGTGGTCAGGTGAGCGGCCGCACCGGGGGCGCCGGGAGCACCGGCGGCACCGGTGGCATCCCGTTGGTGGACCTGGCCGCCGCCCACGCCGAGATCGCGGCCGAGGTCCGGGCCGGCTTCGAGCGCGTCCTCGCGTCCGGCGGCTACGTCAAGGGCCCCGAAGTGGCCGGGTTCGAGCGGGAGTACGCCGGCTTCACCGGCACCCGGCACTGCGTCGGCGCCGCCAACGGCACCGACGCCCTCGAACTCGCCCTGCGCGCCCTCGACCTGCCGCCCGGCGGCGGCGTCGTACTGCCCGCCAACACCTTCGTCGCCACCGCCGAGGCCGTCCTGCGGGCCGGACTGCACCCGGTGCTCGTCGACGCCGACCCGGCGCACCTGCTGATCGACCCCGCGCGCGCCGCCGACGCGCTCCCCGGGGCCGTCGCGCTGCTGCCCGTCCACCTCAACGGCCAGCTCGCCCCCATGGGCCCGCTGCTCGAACTGGCCGACGGGCGGCCGGTGGTGGAGGACGCCGCGCAGTCCCAGGGCGCCCGGCAGCACGGGCGCGGCACGTACGGGCGGATCGCGGCCACCAGCTTCTACCCCGGCAAGAACCTCGGCGGCTACGGCGACGCCGGCGCGGTGCTCACCGACAACGCCGAACTGGCCGACGCCGTCCGGCTCATCGGCGACCACGGTGCCCGCGAGAAGTACACCCACGAACGCCTCGGCTTCAACTCCCGGATGGACGCCCTCCAGGCCGTCGTCCTGCGCGCCAAACTCCGCCGCCTGCCCGCCTGGAACGCCGCCCGCCGCGCCGCCGCCGCCCGCTACGACGCGCTGCTCGGCGGCGTCGACGGCCTCGCCCTGCCCCGCACCGCCCCCGGCAACGAGCACGTCTGGCACCTGTACGCGGTGCGGATCGGCCCCGGCCGGGACCGCGACGCGGTGCTCGCCGCGCTGCACGCCGCCGGGATCGGCGCCGGGGTGCACTACCCCGTCCCCGTGCACCTCCAGCCCGCGTTCCGCTTCCTCGGCCACCGCGAGGGCGCCTTCCCGACCGCCGAACGGGCCGCGCGCGAACTGCTCACGCTCCCGCTTTACCCGCAGATGACCGAGGCGCAGCAGGTCCGGGTGGCCGAGGCACTGCTGGCGGCACTGCGCACGGCTCACGCGTAGGTGCGGGGGTTCGGCCAGGAGGGTGACCCCCTACGCTGGTGTCCAGCAAACGCACCGATTTTGCAGCAGCCAGTGGGGGCTCCCAGATGACGACAGGTCGGCCCGGCGCCGCCGCCGCACCGAACGCGGCATACGCAGGTCAGGTGGTGCACTTCCCGGACCCGGTCCGCGCGGAGCGTTACCCCGCCGGGGTCCGGGTGGACGAGCACGGCTACCCGGACTTCGCCCCGTACGCCGCCGCGGCGGCCGAGGTCGCCGACCCGCCGGAGGGCCTCGGCGTGGACGAGCTGCGGCTGACCGACTACGTCTCGGCCAACGCCGCGCTGTTCACCGAGGGCCACCCGCTCTGGGCCGACCTGCACACCGCCGTCGCGACCCCGCCCGGCTGGACCTGGCACCACGTCGCAGGCCGGGCCGCCCCCGGCTGGCGCCGGATGGAGCTCGTCCCGGTCGAGGTCAAGGCCCTGCTGCGGCACCACGGCGGCCTCGCCACCTCCGGCGCCGACCACGGCCAGCGCGGCACCCGCCCGCTCCAGGAGCGCCGGCCGGTGCACTTCCCGCTGGCCCTGGACGGCAGCGACCCGATCAGCGTCCCGGAGGACCTGCTCCAGCGCGCCGAGGACCGCCTCGGCTACCGGCTGCCGGGCGCCTACCGCAGCTTCCTCAAGCTCGGCGGCGGCCGCGCCCCGGTCGGCGTCGCGCTCGACACCGAGCTGGGCATGCTGCTCGACCAGCCGTTCCTGACCCTCACCGAGGAGTACGGGACGGCGGACGTCGTGTACGCCAACAAGTGCCTGCGCGACCACCTCACCAAGGACTACCTCGGCATCGCCTACGCCCAGGGCGGCATCGTCGCGCTCAAGGTCCGCGGCGACCGGATCGGCACGGTCTGGTTCCACCTGTACGACGACGCCCGCGACACCGGCCTCCCGGAGGCCCCGGAGGACCGGGTCGAGCGGCTGCTGCTGCCCTGCGGCGAGGACTTCGACGAGTTCCTGCTGCGGCTGGCGGGCAGTCCGCCCGAGCTGGAGACGGTCGCGGAGCTGATGGTGGACGGCGGGTTCGCCCGGGCCGTCCCGGGCGAGTGACCGGGACGACGGGGACGACGGGGACGACGAGGATGGGGACAGGGGTGAACCGGGCGTGGTGACGTACGCGCAGGCGCATGAGCTCGCCGACGAGTGGATCAACGGCGGGGTGCCGGGGTCGCAGCAGCGCGAGGTGCGGGTCCGGGAGTTCGACCTGGGCTTCGTCTGCTGGGCGGTGCAGCCGGCGGACGGGACCCCGGAGGAGGGCGGCCCGACCGGCGGGGCGCGGCTGGTGATCGCCCGCGACTCCGGCGCGAGCACGCTCTGGCCCGCGCTGCCGGTCAACGAGGTCGTCCGGCAGTACGAGGAGGTGTACGGGCGGCCGGTCGCGGCCAACCCGGCGGGGGCGGCGAAGCCCGCGCCCGGGCCCGTCGAGGCGACGTCCTTCCTGCTCAGCCCGCCGCAGTGGCTGCAGGAGGCGGGCGCGGCGGCGATCGCGGCGGAGGCGGAGCGGCTGGGCGAGGCCCAGGCTCCGGCGCCCGTTGCGGCCCCGGCCCCGGCGCCCGTTCCTGCCCCGGCGCCCGCGCCGGCCGAGCAGTCCGCGCCCGAGGCGACCGGCCTCCCGGCCGAGGCCGCCTCGTGGGCCCCGCCGACCGGGCCGCCGACGCCGCCGCCGGCCGTCCTCGTCGCGCCGCCGGTCTCCGACCGGCCCGCCGGGGACGCGCCGACCATGCTCGCCCCGCCGCCCGGCCACGACGCGCCGTCCGTCCCGCCGCAGGTGCAGTCGGCCCCGCCGGTCCCGCCGGGGCCCGCCCCGGCCGGCTCCGAGGCGGCGACCATGCTAATGCCCGAGGGCCTGCGCACGCTCGGCTCCGAGCCGTCCGACGCGCCCCCGCCGGCCGGCTCCGAGGCCGCGACCGCGCTGATGCCCAGGAGCGTCCCCGGCCTGCCCCCGGCACCGTCCGCGCCCACCCCGGAATCCGCGCCCGCGCCCGCACCTGCTCCCGTGCAGCCTCCGGTGGCCGAGCCCGCGCCGACGCTGCTGGCGCCGCCGGAGGCGATGCCGGGGCTGATGGGCCTGCCCGGTGCGCCGGAGACGCCCGCCCCCGCGGCACCGCCCGCCTCGCCCGCCGTGCCACCGGCCGGTCCCGCCGTGGAGTACGCACCGACCATGCTGGCCCCGCAGGGCGGCGTCCCGGGCCTGATGGGCCTGCCCGGCGCCCCCGAGACGGCCACCCCCTCGGCACCGCCCGCCGCGCCGCTGGCCGGTCCGGCCGTGGAGTACGCGCCGACCATGCTGGCCCCGGGCGGCCCCGGCCTGGGCGGCCTGCCCGGTGCGCCGGTGCACCCCGGGCCTGCGGCGCCCCCCGGGCCGGCCGAGGCGGCGCAGTCCGGCGGGCTCGGCCGCAACGCGGCCTCCGCACCGCCGCCGCCCCCGCCG
>NZ_JBHVPD010000038.1:43711-78874 GCF_042887525.1 Kitasatospora sp. NPDC057936 | reverse complement strand
CCCGCACCGGAGATCCGGTGCGGGCGCGCCCCTTCGTGCGGCGGCCGGACGGCTCAGACGCTCGCGGTGTAGTCGTAGAAGCCGCGGCCGGACTTGCGGCCGAGCAGACCGGCGTCGACCATCCGGGACAGCAGCGGGGGAGCGGCGTACAGCGGCTCCTTGTACTCGTCGTACATCGACTCGGCGATCGACACGATGGTGTCCAGGCCGATCAGGTCGCACAGCCGCAGCGGGCCCATCGGGTGGGCGCAGCCGGCCTCCATGCCCTTGTCGATGTCGGAGGCGGTGGCCACGCCCGACTCGAACATCCGCACCGCGGACAGCAGGTACGGCACCAGCAGGGCGTTGACGACGAAGCCGGCCCGGTCGCGGGCGCGGATCGGCTCCTTGCCGAGCACCTCGGTGGCGAAGGCCTCGACCCGCTCGGTGGTGGCGCCCGAGGTGGTCAGGGTCGGGATGACCTCGACCAGCTTCTGCACCGGCGCCGGGTTGAAGAAGTGCAGACCGATGACCTGCTCGGGCCGCGAGGTGGCGGCGGCCAGCTTGACGATCGGGATCGACGAGGTGTTGGAGGCGAGGATCGCGTCGCGGCGCTGGACCACCTGGTCCAGGGTCTGGAAGATCTGGACCTTGATGTCCTCGCGCTCGGCGACCGCCTCGACGACCAGGTCGCGGTCGGCGAAGTCGGCCAGGTCGGTGGTGAAGGACAGCCGGGCCAGGGCCTCGTCCCGCTGCTCGGGCGCCAGCTTGCCGCGCTTGACCGCCGTCTCCAGGGAGTTGGTCAGCCGGGTGCGGCCGAACTCCAGGGCCTCCCCGCTGGCCTCCGACACCAGGACGTCCAGCCCGGCCCGGGCGAAGACCTCCGCGATGCCCGACCCCATCAGGCCGCAGCCGATCACTCCGACGCGCGCGATGTCACTCACTAGTTGCCCTTCGGTGGTGCTGGGGGTCGCCCAGCGACAGGTGGCCCAGCGTGGCGCTGGTCGGCCCAGCGGTGCTGCTGGACTACGGGCCGGTGTGCCGGAATGGGTGCACCGGTGCACCGTCCCGACGACGTTACTACTCCCTACCGGCCAGTAGGTCACCCCCTCCCCGGCCCGGTGCCGCGCCCGGCACCACGCACCCGAACGGGTGACGGCGCTCCGCCCGCCCGTGCGCCCGGACCCGCGGCCGCCCGGCGCCCGACAGAATGCCGCAGACGGGGGCCGGGGACGGACGAGGGAGCGCGCAGTGCCGACGGGATCGCTCACGGGGCAGGTCGCCCTGGTCACCGGAGCCGGCCGCGGGATCGGCCGCGAGATCGCCATCGGGCTCGCCGCCGAGGGCATGGCCGTCGGCCTGGTCGGCCGCACCCACGCGACGCTCACCGACACGCTCAAGGAGTGCGTCCGGCACGGCTCGCGCGGCGTCGCCGTGACGGCCGACGTCACCCGCCCCGGCTCGGTGCGCGAGGCCGTCCGGCTCGTCGAGCGCGACCTCGGCCCGGTCGACCTGCTGGTCAACAACGCCGGGCAGGTGGACCGCACCGAGGCCCCGATCTGGGAGACCGACCCCAACCAGTGGTGGCAGGTCGTCGAGACCAACCTGCGCGGCCCCTACAACCTCCTGCGCTGCGTCCTGCCCGGCATGGTCGAGCGCCGCCGCGGCCGCGTCGTCAACCTCAACTCCGGCTTCGCGCTGCGCCCGGACGGTCACTACACCGCGTACGCGACGTCCAAGGGCGCGCTGCTCAAGCTCTCCGACAACATGGCGGACTCGCTCGCCGAGCACGGCGTCGTCGTGCTCGACATCAGCCCCGGTGCGGTGGCCACCGACATGACGGCCGGGATGCCGATGTTCCGGGACATGAAGGCCTGGGGCTCGATCCCGTACATGGTCGCGGTCACCGTCGACGCGGCGCGGGGCCGGTTCGACGCGCTGCACGGACGCTTCATCCACGCCGGGCGCGACGACCTGGCGGAGCTCGTCCGCCGCGCGGAGGAGATCCGCGGGACGGACGCGAGGACGCTGCGGCTGCGCCCGTACAAGGACGACGACCCGATGGCCTGAGGCCTTCGGCGGCCCGCCCGGGGCCGGGCTCAGACCGCGGCGAGCTCCTCGTCGGTCAGGCTGCCCGGCGCCCGGCCGGTGCGGGCGAACTCCTCGGCCAGCCGCTGGAACGCCTCGTTGGCCGGCGTCGGCACCCCGTGCAGCCGTCCGAGCAGCACGATCTCGCCGTTCAGGTAGTCCGTCTCGATCGAGCCCGCCCCGCGCGCCAGGCTCTGCCAGGTCGAGCTGCCGCCGCGCGGGGCCCCCTCGACCGGCTCGATCCGCAGCGTCGCGTCGACCAGCCGGACCATCTCCTCCGGGTCGTGGTGCGCGATCCCGGCGGCGGCCAGCACGGCCGCGCCCTCCGCCGCCAGGCGCCGGTACAGTCCGCGGCGCAGCTCGCCCTCGTACGGGCCGGCGACGGCGTTCAGGGCGTTGCCGAGGTTGCCGAGCAGCTTGGTGTACTTCCAGCCCATCACGTCGGCCTCGACCGGGGCGCTGAAGCCCGCCCGCTCCAGGTCCGCGGCGATCCGGGCGGCCCGCCCGCCGGCGCCCGCCGGGTAGGCGCCGATCCGCAGCACCCCGCTGACGGGCGTGCCGCCGGCGCTGACCCGCCCCGGCTCCAGGTGGGTGGACGGCATCCAGACGCACACCGCCAGCACCTCGCGGAAGCGGCGCAGCGCGAGCCGCTCGTTCTCCACGCCGTTCTGCGCGCACACCACCGGCAGCCGCTCGCCCGCCGTGCCGCCGCCGGCGACCGGGCGCGGCGCCCACGCGGCCAGCGCGCCGGCGGTGTCCTGCGTCTTGACGGCGAGCACCAGGACGTCGTCCGGGCGCAGCTCCAGCTCCTCCGGCCCGGACACGGCCGGGACCGGCAGCGTCCGGGTGCCGTCCGGTGCGCCGAACGTCAGCCCGTGCTCGCGCAGCGCCGCGAAGTGCGCTCCCCGCGCGACCAGCACGACGTCGCGCCCGCTCTCGTGCAGCCGGGCACCGATCGTTCCGCCGACCGCGCCCGCCCCGATGATGATGTAGCGCATGCGCGAAGCATGGCACGCCGGTGGTGCGCCGGGGGCCGGGTCAGGCGCAGAGCTGACTGGCGGTCACCGGGCCGAGGCCGGCCTTGGCGAGGCCGTCCAGGATGGCCGGCAGGGCGTCCACGGTGCACTGGTGGCCCATGTGCAGCGCGACCACCGAGCCGCCGCGCACCGAGTTGAGGACCCGCCGCTGCAGCTCGGCGGCGGACGGGTCGGCGTAGTCGCGCGGGTCCACGTCGAAGGAGAGCACGTGCTCGTAGCCGACGGCCTTCGCCTGCTCGCGCACCATCGGCGTCGCGTACTGGGCGGCGGACGGGCGGAACCAGCGGCCGATCGAGCCGGTGAGGCGCTGCAGCCGCTCCGCGCACTGGGCGATCTCGGCACGGGCCTGGTCCGGGCTCATCGCGGAGATGTTGAGGTGGTTCTGGGTGTGGTTGCCCAGCTCGTGGCCGCCGTCGAGGATGCGCCGGGCCATCTGCGGCTGCTGGTCGAGCCAGCTGCCGACGGCCATGACGGTCAGCTTGGCGCCGCGCTGCTCGGCGATCTCCAGCAGGGCGGTGGCGAGCTTGGGGTCGCCGCTGCCGTGGAACGTCAGTGCCACGTTCTTGCCGGTGCGCGGCCCGTACGCGACCTCCAGCGGGGTGCCGGGGGCGAGCGGCGGCAGCACGGGCGGGGCGGGCGGCGCGGTGGCGGCGTCGGGGGCCGCGGTGGCGGTGGGCTGCGGCGCGGCCGGATCGGGGGAGGCCGGGCCCTCGCCGCCGTTCCACGCGGGGTCCGTGGTGTGCTGCGGATCGCCGTGCTGCTGCGGGTCGACGTTGCCCGGGTGCACGGCGAGCGAGCCCGGGTCGGCGCGGCGGGGCGCGCCGCTCCCGCACGCGGTGAGGACCCCGCCGGCGGCGGAGAGGGCGGCGAGTTTGGCGGCGGTGCGCAGTACGGCGCGGCGATCGGCAGTCATCGGCAGCCAGCATAGAGACGACGCGCCGGGGCGGCGATCCGGGAACACGCGCGTTGACACCCTGTTTGACGTGCACACACACCTCTCGGTGGGGGCTGCGTAAACCTGAACTCGCCGTGTTTCCACGGCGTGTCGTCGGATACGATCCGGTCGCACCGCGTGCTACGGGGGCGGGGCACCACCGCGGCGGGGCGTTCCCGCCGCGGGAAGCGCAGTGAGCAATGGGGGCGGAACGACATGCACGAGGACACGGCGGACACGGCGACCGGCGGTTCGGACTGGGACTGGGTCGGGGCGGAGGACTGGCAGCCGCCGACCGAGCTCGACACCGGGATACCCCACACCGCCCGGATGTACGACTACTACCTGGGCGGCAAGGACAACTTCGAGGCCGACCGCAAGGCCGCCGAGGCCGCCATCGCCGCCTACCCGGCGCTGCCGCTGCTGGCCCGCACCAACCGGGAATTCCTCGGCCGCGCGGTCGAGTTCGCGGCCGGCCGGGGCATCCGGCAGTTCGTCGACATCGGCACCGGCATCCCCGCCGCGGGCTCGACCAGCGAGGTCGCGCGGAAGGTCGCCCCGGACGCGCACGTCGTGTACGTCGACAACGACCCGATCGTCGCCACCCACGCCCGCGCGCTGCTGGCCGGCCACCCCGCCGGGCACACCTCGGTCATCGAGGCCGACCTGCGCGACCCCGAGGCGATCCTCGGCCACCCGGCCCTGCGCGCCGCCGTCGACCTGGCCGAGCCGGTCGCGCTGATGCTGGTGGCCGTCCTGCACTTCGTCCGCGACGAGGAGGGCGCGCAGAAGATCGTCGCCACCCTGCGCGACGCGCTCGCCCCCGGCAGCGCCCTGATCCTCTCCCACGGCAGCCCCGACTTCGCCTCGCGGCAGAGCGTGGACGAGGGCGCCCGCATCTACAAGGGCGCGAGCGCCCCGCTGGTGCTGCGTCCGCGCGCGAGCGTCGAACCCTTCTTCGGCGACTTCGAGTTCGCCGGCCCCGGCCTCGTCCAGCTCCCGCTCTGGCGCCCCACCGCCGGCCACGTCTCCACCACCGACCTCCCCGAAGGCTGGCAGGACGTGTCCGCGTACGCGGGCGTCGCGTTCAAGAAATAGCCGTCTCCCCGAGCACCTCCGCAGGTCGGATCGCGGGCGGGCCCCGGCACCCCCCTCCCGGCGCCGGGACCCTCCCGCACTCACTGCTCCGCACACTAGACGGCAGCACTGACAACGCCTCACCCGTACGGGTTAGCCTGCGGCGTGACCCCAGCACTGCCGCCCCTGCCCCCGGCCGTCGTCGACCTCCTGGACGCCCTCGACGCCCCGCCCCGGCTGCGCGCGCATCTCGCGCTCGTCCACGAAGTCGCCGTGACGATCGCCGACCACTGCGCCGCCACCGGCCTGGACCTCGACCGCGAGGCGCTGCTGTACGGCGCCGCCACCCACGACATCGGCAAGACCGTCCACCCCGAGGAGCTCTCCGGCCCCGGCTCGGCCCACGAGCCCGCCGGCCACGCACTGCTGCGCGAGCGCGGCGTCCCCGAGCGGCTGGCCCGCTTCGCCCGCAGCCACGCCAGCTGGGGCGAGCCGGGCGTCACCGTCGAGGAGCTGCTGGTCGGCCTGGCCGACAAGGCGTGGAAGAACAGCCGGGTCCGCGACCTGGAGGACCGCGTGGTCGAGCGCCTCGCGACCGCCACCGGCCGCGCGCCCTGGGAGGTGTTCCTCGACCTCGACGACCTGCTCACCCGGATCGGCGACGACGCCCCGCGCCGGCTCGCCGTGCAGGCCGCGTACCCCGTCCGGTAGCTCAGCGCCCGCGCAGCTCGTCGAGGTCGCGGCGCTCGCGCTTGGTGGGGCGTCCGGCGCCGCGGTCGCGCTCGAAGAACGGGGCGACGAGCTCGCGCGGCGGGCGGGGCGGGCTCTGGTCGGTGAGGCACTCGGCCGCCACGGACGCCCCGACCCGCTTGCGGATCGGTTTGCGCACCACGACGACCCGCTCGTACCCCTCCTCGCGGACCCGCACCTCGTCGCCCGCCCGCAGCGGCTGGGCCGGCTTGGCCCGCTCGCCGTTCACGCGGACGTGCCCCGCCCGGCAGGCGGCCGCCGCCAGCGCGCGCGTCTTCACGAGCCGGACCGACCAGATCCAGCTGTCCACGCGGACGCTTCCCTCGTCTTCAGCCATTCCGGAAGTCTAGGACCATGGCTCTATGCAGCGCGTACGGCCGCCGGCGCCTCCTGGACGGCCCAGCCGTTCCCGTCCGGATCGTTGAAGAACACGAACGAGTTCCAGGCCTCGCCGTGCCCGTTCACCCGCACCCCGGCCTCGAAGTGCTGCACCGGGCTGACCTCCACGCCGCGCGCCGCCAGTTCGGCGTGCGCCTTGTCGATGTCCGCCACCACCAGCTGCAGGCCCTTGACGGACCCGGGCGGTGCCTCGATCACGCCCTTGCCGACGACGATCGAGCACCGGGAGCCCGGTGGCGTCAGCTGCACCACCCGGACCCCGTCGCGCAGCCGGGTGTCGTGATCGACGGTGAAGCCGGCCTGCTCCTCGTAGAACACCTTCGCGCGGTCCACGTCCGCCACCGGGAGCACGACCACTTCGAGCTTCCAGTCCATCGCCCTCACCCCTCTCGGTCGGGGCTCTTCCAGTATCCGTCCGAATCCGTTCCCCGTCGGCTCGTCGGCTAGCCTGAGAAGACGATGAATCCCCAGAGCACGCCCGCCGCCACAGCGCCGTTCACCACCCCGTTCGGCACCTTCGACCTCACCAGGTACCCCGAGGACCCGCGCGAGCGGCTGCGCGCCTGGGACGCCGCCGACGAGTACCTGCTGCGCCACCTCGCCGGCGAGGCCGACAGCGCCGGCGGCACCGCCACCGAGCTGGCCGGCCTCCGGGTCGCCGTCCTCGGCGACCGCTGGGGCGCCCTGGCCACCGCGCTGGCCGCGCACCGGCCCGTGCAGATCGGTGACTCCCACCTCGGCCGCGAGGCCACCCGCGCCAACCTCGCCCGCGCCGGCGCCCCCGCCGACCCGGAGCGGCTGCTCACCACCCGGGACACCCCGCCGGAGCGGATCGACGTCCTGCTGGTGCGCGTCCCCAAGAGCCTCGCCCTGCTGGAGGACCAGCTGCACCGGCTCGCCCCCGCCGTCCACCCCGGCACGGTGGTGATCGGCACGGGCATGGTCACCGAGATCCACACCTCCACCCTCGAACTCTTCGAGAAGGTCCTCGGCCCCACCCGCACCTCGCTGGCTGTCCGCAAGGCCCGGCTGATCTTCTGCACCCCTGACCCGGCGCTCGACCCCGGCCCCAGCCCGTGGCCGCACCGCTACGCCCTGCCCGCCGACATCGGCCCGGTCTCCGGGCGCACGGTCGTCAACCACGCCGGCACCTTCTGCGCCGAGCGCCTCGACATCGGCACCCGCTTCTTCCTCGGCCACCTGCCGGTCCCCGCCCCCGGCGACCGGGTGGTCGACCTGGGCTGCGGCAACGGCGTGGTCGGCACCGCCGCCGCCCTGGCGGGCCCGGGCGCCGAACTGCTCTTCGTCGACGAGTCCCACCAGGCCGTCGCCTCCGCCGAGGAGACGTTCCGGGCGAACCTCGGCACCGAGGCCAGGGCCGAGTTCCTGACGGCGGACGCGCTCGCGCCCGGGGTGATCGCCCCCGGCTCGGTGGACCTCGTCCTGAACAACCCCCCGTTCCACTCGCACCAGGCGACCACCGACGCCACCGCGTGGCGGATGTTCACCGGCGCCCGCCGCGCCCTGCGCCCGGGTGGCGAGCTCTGGGTGGTCGGCAACCGCCACCTCGGCTACCACGTCAAGCTGCGCCGCCTGTTCGGCAACTGCCAACTCGTGGCCGGGAACCCCAAGTTCGTGGTGCTGCGAGCCGTCAGGCGCTGAGCCCGGCCGACCACCCGCCGGTCCCGGCGGGTGGTCTCCGCACATACTCCTTGCATGAATGTTCCGTGCTGCGTATATTCATGCCACGACCAAGGAGGAACGCCATGGCATTGCGAGTCGCCGTCGCCGGCGCGAGCGGATACGCGGGCGGCGAGGTGCTGCGCCTGCTGCTCGGCCACCCCGAGATGGAGATCGGGGCGCTGACCGGCGGCTCGAACGCCGGTACGAGGCTGGGTGCGCTGCAGCCGCACCTGATCCCCCTCGCCGACCGTGTCCTGGAGCCCACCACCCCCGAGGTGCTGGCCGACCACGACGTGGTGTTCCTCGCGCTGCCGCACGGCCAGTCCGCGGCGGTCGCCGAGGCGCTCGGCCCGAACGTGCTGGTCGTCGACTGCGGCGCCGACTTCCGGCTCAAGGCCGCCGCCGACTGGGAGCAGTTCTACGGCTCCGCGCACGCCGGCACCTGGCCCTACGGCCTGCCCGAACTTCCCGGC
Organism: Kitasatospora sp. NPDC057936; assembly: GCF_042887525.1. NCBI lineage: Bacteria > Bacillati > Actinomycetota > Actinomycetes > Kitasatosporales > Streptomycetaceae > Kitasatospora > Kitasatospora sp. NPDC057936. The sequence continues at coordinate 70,454 of NZ_JBHVPD010000038.1, read as the reverse complement.
CACCGGGCCGCGTTGAAGGGCAGCAACCGGATCGCCGTGCCCGGCTGCTACCCGACGGCCGTCTCGCTCGCGCTGTTCCCGGCCTACGCCGCCGGGCTCGCCGAGCCCGAGGCCGTCGTGGTCGCCGCCTCCGGCACCTCCGGCGCGGGCAAGGCGGCCAAGACGCACCTGCTCGGCAGCGAGGTCATGGGCAACGTGAGCCCGTACGGCGTCGGCGGCGTGCACCGGCACACCCCCGAGATGGCGCAGAACCTCAGCCCGCTCGCGGGCGAGCCGGTCACCGTCTCCTTCACGCCCACGCTCGTCCCGATGCCGCGCGGCATCCTCGCGACCTGCTCCGCCAAGGCCCGCCCCGGCGTGACGGCCGAGGGCCTGCGCGCCGCCTACGCCGAGGCGTACGGGACCGAGCCGTTCGTCCACCTGCTGCCCGAGGGCCAGTGGCCGCAGACCAGCAGCGTGTACGGCGCCAACACCGCCCTCGTCCAGGTCGCCCTGGACCCGGCCGCCGGGCGGATCATCGCGATCAGCGCGATCGACAACCTCGTCAAGGGCACCGCCGGCGGCGCGGTGCAGAGCATGAACATCGCCCTCGGCCTGCCCGAGGACATGGGCCTTCCCCTGAACGGAGTCGCACCGTGACCAGTCCCGCCGTGACCAGTCCTGTGGGCGTCGGAGTGACGGCCGCCAAGGGCTTCCGCGCCGCCGGGGTCACCGCCGGCATCAAGGCCTCCGGCACCCCTGACCTCGCCCTCGTCGTCAACGACGGCCCCTCGTTCGCCGCCGCCGGAGTGTTCACCGCGAACCGCGTCAAGGCCGCGCCCGTCCTGTGGTCCGAGCAGGTCCTCAAGGGTGGCCTGGTCTCCGCCGTCGTCCTCAACTCCGGTGGCGCCAACGCCTGCACCGGCCCGCTCGGCTTCCAGGACACCCACGCCACCGCCGAGAAGGCGGCCGAGGAGCTGAAGGTCAACGCGGCCGAGGTCGCCGTCGCCTCCACCGGCCTGATCGGCGTCCGCCTGCCGATGGACATCCTGCTGCCCGGCGTCGCCCTGGCCGCCCAGGAGCTCAGCGCGACCGGCGGCGAGGCCGCCGCGATCGCCATCAAGACCACCGACACCGTCCACAAGACCGCCCAGGTCACCAGCCCGGCCGGCTGGACGGTCGGCGGCATGGCCAAGGGCGCGGGCATGCTCGCCCCGAGCCTCGCCACCATGCTGGTCGTGCTCACCACCGACGCCGTCGCCGACGCCGCCGCCCTCGACGCGGCCCTGCGCGGCGCCACCCGCACCACCTTCGACCGGATCGACTCCGACGGCTGCATGTCGACCAACGACACCGTGCTGCTGCTCGCCTCCGGCGCCTGCGCCGTCACCCCGGACGCGGCCGAGTTCGCCGAGGCCGTCCGCACCGTCAGCGCCGACCTCGCCCGCCAGCTGATCTCCGACGCCGAGGGCGCGAGCAAGGACATCCGGATCGACGTCACCGGCGCCGCCACCGAGGACGAGGCCGTCGACGTCGCCCGCACGATCGGCCGCAACAACCTGCTCAAGTGCGCCATCCACGGCGAGGACCCCAACTGGGGCCGGGTGCTGGCCGCGATCGGCACCACCAGCGCCGCCTTCGACCCCGACGCGCTGGACGTCGCCATCAACGGCGTCTGGGTCTGCAAGGACGGCGGCGTCGGCGAGGACCGCGACCTCGTGGACATGAGCGGCCGGGACGTCGTCATCACCGCGAACCTCAACGCCGGTACGGCGAGCGCCTCGCTGTGGACCAACGACCTGACGGCCGACTACGTTCACGAGAACAGCGCCTACTCGACCTGACCGGCGTCACTTCGCCCACGCCATCCTGGTCCGCGCAACCCGAGCCGCGGCATCCGTTCCGCGCCATCCTCCCCAGCCTCTGGCCGGGGGGACCCCCATCGACGAGGGAAACCCGTGCAGATCGCACCCAAGGGCGAACAGGCCCGCAACAACACCGCGTTGCCGAAGGCCATAACGCTGATCGAGGCGCTGCCGTGGCTGGAGCGCTTCCACGGCAAGACCGTCGTGATCAAGTTCGGCGGCAACGCGATGGTCGACGACAGCCTCAAGGCGGCCTTCGCCCAGGACGTCGTCTTCCTCCGCTACGCCGGCCTGCACCCCGTCGTCGTGCACGGCGGCGGCCCGCAGATCAGCGCCCAGCTGGACAAGCTCGGCCTGGAGTCCAGCTTCACCAACGGCCTGCGCGTCACCACCCCCGAGACCATGGACGTCGTCCGGATGGTGCTCGCCGGGCAGGTGCAGCGCGAACTGGTCGGCCTGCTCAACGAGCACGGCCCGTTCGCCGTCGGCATGACCGGCGAGGACGCGCACACCATGACGGCCGTCAAGCGCTACGCGGTGGTGGACGGCGAGCAGGTCGACATCGGCCTGGTCGGCGACATCGTCAACATCGAGGCCGGCGCGGTGAAGGCGCTCATCGCCGACGGCCGCATCCCGGTCATCTCCTCGATCGCGCGCGGCACCGACGGCCACGTCTACAACATCAACGCCGACACCGCCGCCTCCGCCCTCGCGGTCGCGCTCGGCGCCGAGATGCTGGTCGTCCTCACCGACGTCGAGGGCCTGTACAAGGACTGGCCCGACTCCGACGACGTGATCAGCCAGCTCGGCGCAAGCGAGCTGGAGGCGCTGCTGCCCGGCCTGGCCAGCGGCATGCTCCCCAAGATGGAGGGCTGCCTGCGCGCCGTCCGCTCCGGCGTGGGCACCGCCAGGGTGCTGGACGGCCGGGTGCCGCACAGCCTCCTGCTGGAGATCTTCACCGACGAGGGCATCGGCACGATGGTCGTGCCGGACGACGAACCGACCGTGACCGGGGGACTGGCATGACGCACAACGAGCAGCTCGCCGAGCGCTGGCAGCACGCCTTCACCGACAACTACGGCACCCCGCGCATCCCGCTGGTCCGCGGCGAGGGCGCCAAGCTGTGGGACGCGGACGGCAAGCAGTACACCGACCTGCTCGGCGGCATCGCCGTCAACGCCCTCGGCACCGCCCACCCGGCCGTCGTCGAGGCCGTGAGCCGGCAGATCGCCACCCTCGGCCACGTCTCCAACCTCTTCATGGCCGAGCCGACCATCGCCCTCGCCGAGCGGCTGCTGGAGCTGGACGGCCGCGAGGGCGGCCGGGTGTTCTTCTGCAACTCCGGCGCCGAGGCCAACGAGGCCGCGTTCAAGATCAGCCGCCGCACCGGCCGCACCCACCTGGTCGCCCTGGAGGGCGGCTTCCACGGCCGGACGATGGGCGCGCTCGCGCTCACCGGCCAGCCCGCCAAGCAGGACCCGTTCCGCCCGCTGCCCGGCGACGTCACCCACGTCCCGTTCGGCGACGTCGAGGCGCTGCGCGCGGCCGTCACCACCGAGACCGCCGCCGTCTTCCTGGAGCCCATCCAGGGCGAGAACGGCGCGATCCCGCTGCCCGAGGGCTACCTGCTCGCCGCGCGCGAGATCACCCGGGCCACCGGCACGCTGCTCGTCCTGGACGAGATCCAGACCGGCGTCGGCCGCACCGGGCACTGGTTCGCCCACCAGGCCGTCGAGGGCGTCGAGCCGGACGTCGTCACCCTCGCCAAGGCGCTCGGCGGCGGCCTGCCGATGGGCGCGGTGCTCGCCTTCGGGCCGGCCGCCGAGCTGCTCACCCCGGGCCAGCACGGCACCACGTTCGGCGGCAACCCGGTGGCCGCGGCGGCCGGGCTCGCGGTGCTCGACACGATCGAGTCCGAGGGCCTGCTGGAGCACGTCCGCAAGATCGGCGACCGGCTGCGCCAGGGCGTCGAGGCGCTCGGCGACCCGCTGGTCTCGCACGTGCGCGGCGCCGGCCTGCTGCTCGGCATCGTGCTCACCGAGCCGGTGTCCGCGCAGGTCCAGGCCGTCGCGCAGGAGGCCGGGTTCCTGGTCAACGCCGCCGTCCCGGACGCCGTCCGGCTCGTTCCGCCGCTCGTGCTGACCGAGCAGGAGGCGGACGCCTTCCTCGCGGCGCTGCCCGGCATCCTCCGATCGGTGCGCGAGGGCGCCCCGGCCGATGCGAGCCGACGGTAGTCCGGGAGAATAATCACATGACCGCTTCCAACCCCGGCCCGTCCGCCGCCGGCCCGACGCCGCAGGTGCCGCAGACCCGCACCGCGCGCCACCGCCGGATCGTGGACCTGCTCACCCGCCAGCCCGTGCGCTCGCAGAGCCAGCTCGCCAAGCTGCTCGCCGACGACGGACTCGTGGTGACCCAGGCCACCCTCTCCCGGGACCTGGACGAGCTGGGCGCGGTCAAGATCCGCAACCGGGACGGCGCGCTCATCTACGCCGTCCCGGCCGAGGGCGGGGACCGCACGCCGCGCGCCCCGATGGGGGAGTCGGCCAGCGAGGGCCGGATGGCCCGGCTGGCCGGCGAGCTCATGGTCTCCGCCACCGCCTCCGGCAACCTGGTCGTGCTGCGCACGCCGCCGGGCGCCGCGCAGTTCCTCGCCTCGGCGATCGACCAGGCCGAGGTGTTCGAGATCATCGGCACGATCGCGGGCGACGACACCGTCCTGCTGATCAGCCGGGACCCGTCCGGCGGGCAGGCGCTCGCCGACCACCTCATGCAACTCGCCCAGGCGAAGGCGCAGTAACGCGTCCGACCCCGCACGACCCGCGCAGGACCCCTCAGCCCCGGCCGGTGGAGCACTCCACCGGCCGGGGTTTTGTGTTTCATACGGCGTAGTGCATACTTATGCCCATCGCCGCAAACCTGTACGGCCCCGAACGTGGAGTTGAGAGGAGAAAGCCGTGACCGAGCGCGTCATACTCGCCTACTCGGGCGGACTGGACACGTCCGTCTGCATCGGCTGGATCGCCGAGGAGACGGGCGCGGAGGTCATCGCCGTCGCCGTCGACGTCGGCCAGGGCGGCGAGGACCTCGACGTCATCCGTCAGCGCGCGCTGGACTGCGGCGCCGTCGAGGCCGAGGTCGCGGACGCCCGGGACGAGTTCGCCGACGAGTACTGCCTGCCCGCCATCAAGGCCAACGCGCTCTACCAGGGCCAGTACCCGCTGGTCTCCGCGCTCTCCCGGCCGGTCATCGTCAAGCACCTGGCCGCCGCCGCGAAGAAGCACGGCGCCACCACCGTCGCCCACGGCTGCACCGGCAAGGGCAACGACCAGGTCCGCTTCGAGGTCGGCATCAACTCCCTGGCCCCCGGCCTCAGGTGCATCGCCCCGGTCCGCGACTACGCGATGACCCGGGACAAGGCCATCGCCTTCGCCGAGGCCAAGGGCCTGCCGATCGCCACCACCAAGAAGTCGCCGTACTCGATCGACCAGAACGTCTTCGGGCGGGCCGTCGAGACCGGCTTCCTGGAGGACATCTGGAACGCCCCGATCGAGGACGTCTACGAGTACACGCAGGACCCGGCCGCCCCGCGCGAGGCCGACGAGGTCGTCATCACCTTCGAGGCCGGCGTCCCGGTCGCGATCGACGGCCGCAAGGTCACCGTCCTGGAGGCCGTCGAGGAGCTCAACCGGCGGGCGGGCGCCCAGGGCGTCGGCCGGCTGGACCTGGTCGAGGACCGGCTGGTCGGCATCAAGTCCCGGGAGATCTACGAGGCCCCCGGCGCGATCGCCCTGATCACCGCCCACCAGGCCCTGGAGAACGTCACCGTCGAGCGCGAACTCGCCCGCTACAAGCGGCAGGTGGAGCAGCGCTGGGCCGAACTCGTCTACGACGGCCTCTGGTTCTCCCCGCTCAAGCGCGCGCTGGACGGCTTCGTCGACGAGGCCAACCGGTACGTCTGCGGCGACATCCGGATGGTGCTGCACGGCGGCCGGGCCGTCGTCAACGGCCGCAAGTCCGACCAGTCGCTGTACGACTTCAACCTCGCCACGTACGACACCGGCGACACCTTCGACCAGTCGATGTCCAAGGGCTTCATCGAGATCTTCGGGATGTCCTCGAAGCTCGCCGCCCGCCGCGACCTCGCCTGACCCGCCCCGCTAGAGTCCCCCAACACCCGTACCCCGTAAGGAGCCCACGCGATGACCGCCGACCAGAACGCCGACGTCCGCCTCTGGGGCGCGCGCTTCGCCGACGGCCCGTCCGAGGCCCTGGCCAAGCTCTCCGCCTCGGTCCACTTCGACTGGCGCCTCGCGCCCTACGACATCGCCGGTTCCAAGGCCCACGCCCGGGTCCTGCACAAGGCCGGCCTGCTCAGCGCCGAGGAACTCGCCGGCATGCTGGCCGGTCTCGACCAGTTGCTAGCCGACGTCCGGGCCGGTACCTTCACCGGCACCGTCGCCGACGAGGACGTCCACACCGCCCTGGAGCGCGGGCTGCTGGAGCGGCTCGGCGCCGAGCTCGGCGGCAAGCTGCGGGCCGGACGCTCCCGCAACGACCAGATCGCCACGCTGTTCCGGATGTACCTGCGGGACCACGCGAAGACCATCGGCGGACTGCTCCTGGACCTCCAGCACGCCCTGGTCGGGCTGGCCGAGGCGCACCCCGACACCGCGATGCCGGGCCGCACCCACCTCCAGCACGCCCAGCCCGTCCTCTTCGCCCACCACGTCCTCGCGCACGTGCAGGCCCTCGGCCGGGACGCCGAGCGGCTGCGCCAGTGGGACGCCCGCACCGCCGTCTCGCCGTACGGCTCCGGGGCGCTGGCCGGCTCCTCGCTCGGCCTCGACCCGCAGGCCGTCGCCGCCGACCTCGGTTTCGAGGGCGGCTCGGTCGGCAACTCCATCGACGGCACGGCCTCGCGCGACTTCGTCGCCGAGTTCGCGTTCGTGACCGCGATGATCGGCATCAACCTCTCCCGCATCGCGGAGGAGGTGATCATCTGGAACACCAAGGAGTTCGGCTTCATCACGCTGCACGACGCCTTCTCCACCGGTTCCTCGATCATGCCGCAGAAGAAGAACCCGGACATCGCCGAGCTCGCCCGCGGCAAGTCCGGCCGCCTGATCGGCAACCTGACCGGCCTGCTGGCCACCCTCAAGGCGCTGCCGCTCGCCTACAACCGGGACCTCCAGGAGGACAAGGAGCCGGTCTTCGACTCCTGCGACACGCTGGAGGTGCTGCTGCCCGCGTTCACCGGGATGATGGCCACCCTCACCGTGCACCGGGAGCGGCTGGAGGAGCTGGCCCCGGCCGGCTTCTCGCTCGCCACCGACATCGCCGAGTGGCTGGTCAAGCAGGGCGTGCCGTTCCGGGTCGCGCACGAGGTGGCCGGCGCCTGCGTGAAGGTGTGCGAGGCGCAGGGCATCGAGCTGTCGGACCTGACGGACGAGCAGTTCGCGTCGATCTCCGCGCACCTGACGCCCGAGGTCCGGTCGGTCCTCAGCGTCCACGGCGCGATCGCGTCCCGCAACGGGCGCGGCGGCACGGCGCCGTCCGCGGTGGCCGTGCAGCTTGGCGAGGTCAAGGCGGACCTGGCGGTCCAGCAGGAGTGGGTCCAGGGCTGACTCCTGGTGCAGTGGGGGAGGGGCGCGGCGGACGGACCGCCGCGCCCCCGTCCGTTACGCGCGACCGGCGGGGCGTAACCGGCCGCCGCCCTTACAGGTCAAGCACGGTGTGTGTCCCACCCTTCCGACCGTCCCCTCCGCCGAGGACCAGTTCCTCGCCGAGCGCCGCCGCCGCGTCGTCCGCGACGCGGTGGCCGCCCTGCCCGGTCGCTGCCCCCAGCTGGTCGCCGCCCTCGCCGAGGACCCGCCGCCGACGTACCGCGAACTCTCCGCACGCCTCGGCATGCCCCGCGGCTCCATCGGCCCCACCCGCTCCCGCTGCCTCGCCTGCCTCCGCGCCCTCCTCCACACCGAGCGCTACCCATGACGCCCCCCGGGCCGGCCCCACCCCGTCCGGCCCCCGGCCGCCCCTGCCTCCACTCGCGTGACCCTCGCCACGTCCGGTTGTCGTCCCCTCCTCCCGGCCTCCTCCCGGCCCCCGCGCGGGCTTCGCGCACCCCGCCGTCCGGCCCCCGGCCGTCCCTCCCTCCACTCGCGTGACCCTCACCACGTCCGGCCGCCAAAAGGTTGAGAGGAGCTGACACCCGGGTAGAGCGCTGGCGAACCCAGCTCTTGACGGTGTCGCGATCACTCGGATACTGAGCGTGAGCGCGTCACCCTCTGCGCGCCGGGCACGACGATGGGGAGGCCCCAGCACATGGGCATGAGCGTGATCATCTCGGCGGCGGACGCCGAGGACGCGGAGCAGATCCTCAAGCTCCAGTACCTCGGCTACCAGGCCGAGGCCGAGCTGTACGGCGACTGGGCGATCGAGCCCCTCACGCAGACTCTGGAGAGCCTGCGCGCCGAACTGTCCGAGCAGCACTTCCTGGTCGCCCGCCTCGGCGACGAGGTCGTCGGCACCGTCCGCGGCCGGGTCGACGACGACGGCATCGGCCGGATAGGGCGTCTGGTCGTCCACCCCCGGATGCAGCGGCACGGCCTCGGAGGCCGCCTCCTGGAGGCGCTGGAGCGCCGCCTGGCGGAGGACGGTGGCCACGTCACCGCCTACCGCCTGTTCACCGGCCACCGCAGCCTCGGGAACCTTCGTCTGTACGCCCGCCAGGGCTACCTGCAGACGGGCGTCGAGCAGGTCAGCGGCAGCCTGAGCTTCGTGCACCTGGAGAAGCCCGTCGCGACGCCGTTCGCCGCGACCGCCTGAACCCTTCGCGCCGCCCCGCGGATTCGGCGCCGCCACGACCAGGACAGCCACGATGCGGCCTGTCCCGAGGCGGCGCCGATTCGCGTTTTTGCAGGTCAAAGCGATTCGTGTCCGCATTGCGGACAGCGCATCCAGATAATTGGGCCTCGAACAGCCCATCTGATTTACTGGCTCACATGACTGCGACGACGAATTGGACCCCCACCGGCACCATGCCGGCAGGTGAGCGTGCCATGTGCCGTCGAATGTGTCACTGCTGAGGGCCACCGTCCCCACTCCTCGCGCCCCGAAGCGAGACCCCGGCGCCGCTCCCGTTCGTGTGAGCGTGCCCAGCCTGCCGCACCCCCCTGCGTCCGCATGCCCGCCCACCCGCGGCTGCCGATGACTCGTAAGGGCCACGCCGTCGCGCGGCCCGGCCGCCCAGCGGCCACGATCAAGGGGTGGCAGGTCCGGATCCCCCTGGCGAAGCGCCGTAGACGCCGCCGACCGCAACCCGGTCGGGCGGTCGACGCGCCGCCCGCCCCCGACCCACGGAAGCTGCTGTGATCACCACCACGGACCTCACGAAGGTCTACCGCTCCCGAGGCCGCGAGGTGACCGCCCTCGCCGGTGTCGACCTGCACGTCCGTCCGGGCGAGGTCTACGGAGTCGTCGGCACCAGCGGCGCCGGCAAGTCCACCCTCATCCGCTGCGTGAACATGCTGGAGCGCCCGACCTCCGGCACCGTCACCGTGGACGGGGTCGAGCTGACCGCGCTGTCCGGCGGCGAGAACCGGGCCGGCAAGGAGCTGCGCGAGGCGCGGCGCCGGATCGGCATGGTCTTCCAGCACTTCAACCTGCTCGCCTCGCGGACGGTCCAGCAGAACGTCGAGCTCCCGCTGGAGATCATCGGCCTCGACCGCACCGAGCGCCGCCGCAAGGCCGCCGAACTGCTCGACCTGGTCGGCCTCGGCGACAAGGCCCGCAGCTACCCCAACCAGCTCTCCGGCGGCCAGAAGCAGCGCGTCGGCATCGCCCGCGCCCTGGCCGGCGACCCGAAGGTGCTGCTCTCCGACGAGGCCACCTCGGCGCTCGACCCGGAGACCACCCGCTCGATCCTCAAGCTGCTGCGCGACCTCAACCAGCAGCTCGGCCTGACCGTCCTGCTGATCACCCACGAGATGGACGTCATCAAGTCCGTCTGCGACTCCGCCGCCCTGATGCGCGGCGGCCGGGTGGTCGAGGCGGGCGAGCTGACCGACCTGCTCGCCAAGCCCGGTTCGGAGCTGGCCCGCGAGCTGTTCCCGCTCAGCGAGTTCGGCACCGGCCACCCCGGTTCGACCGTGCTGGAGATCACCTTCCAGGGCGACGCCCCGGCCCAGCCGTTCGTCTCCCAGCTCGCCCGCACCTACCAGATCGACATCAACATCCTGGGCGCCGCGGTGGAGACCATCGCCGGCCGGATGGTCGGCCGCATGCGGGTCGAGCTGTCCGGCGGCCACCAGGACAACGTGGTGCCGATCGGCTACCTGCGCGAGCAGGGCCTGCAGGTGGAGGTACTGGGCGCGGCGGACGGAGCGGTGGCATGACCTGGGACCAGATGCAGGCCCTGATGTGGCCGGCCACGCAGGAGACCTTCCAGATGGTGGGCCTGTCCGCGCTGTTCACGGTGCTGCTCGGCCTGCCGCTGGGCGTCCTGCTGGTGCTGACCGACAAGGGCGGCCTGCTGGCCAACCGGGCCGTCAACAAGGCCGTCGCCTTCGTCGTGAACATCGCCCGCTCGGTGCCGTTCATCATCCTGATGATCGCCCTGATCTCGTTCACCCGCTGGCTGGTGGGCACCTCCATCGGCTGGCAGGCGGCGACCGTGCCGCTCACCATCGGCGCCATCCCGTTCTTCGCCCGCCTGGTCGAGACCTCCGTCCGCGAGGTCGACCGCGGCCTGGTCGAGGCCGTCCAGTCGATGGGCGCCGGCACCTGGACGATCGTGCGCAAGACCCTGCTGCCGGAGGCGCTGCCGGGCCTGGCCGCCTCGGTGACCACCACGATCATCACGCTGATCGGCTACTCGGCGATGGCCGGCACGGTCGGCGGCGGCGGCCTCGGCACCCTGGCCGTCAACTACGGCTACCAGCGCTTCGAGACGGCCTTCATGTGGGTGATCGTCGCCGAGCTGGTGATCATCGTCACCGCCGTCCAGCTGATCGGCGACTTCGCCGTCCGCCGCCTCGCGAACCGCGGCCGCTCCGGCGGCGGCCGGACCCGCCTGCTGCGCGGCACCCCGGCGGCCCGCGACGAGGACCTCGTCGCCCCCTAGACCTCCCGCGCCCGACTCCGGCCGCGGCTCCCCGCATCACGCAGAAAGGCACTTTTCGTGCGCAACGCCCTGAAGTTCACCAGCGTCCTCGCCACCGCGGGCATCGCCCTCTCGCTCGCCGCCTGCGGCAGCTCCGGTTCGTCGTCCTCGGACCCGAACGCGCCGCTGACCGTCGTCGCCAGCCCCACCCCGCACGGCCAGATCCTCAAGTTCGTCAAGGACAACCTCGCGGACAAGGCGGGCCTGAAGCTCGACATCAAGGAGGTCACCGACTACGTGACCCCCAACACCGCGGTGCAGGACGGCTCGGCCGACGCCAACTACTTCCAGCACGTCCCGTACCTGGAGGACTTCAACAAGAAGCACGGCACCGACATCGTCTCGGTCGAGCCGGTGCACCTGGAGCCGCTGGGCGTCTACTCCAAGAAGGTCAAGTCGATCGCCGACCTGCCGGACGGCGCCACCGTCGGCCTGCCGAACGACGCCACCAACGAGGGCCGCGCCCTCAAGCTGCTCGCCGACAACCAGCTCATCACGCTGAAGGACGGCGTCACCACCGCCGCCACCCCGGCCGACGTCACCGGCAACCCGAAGCACCTCAAGTGGAAGGAGCTGGAGGCCGCCCAGCTGCCCCGCTCCGTCGCCGACCTCGACGCCGCCGTCATCAACGGCAACTACGCGCTGGACTCCGGCCTGAAGCCGGCCACCGACGCGCTCGTGCTGGAGAAGGCCGAGGGCAACCCGTACGCCAACATCCTCGCCGTCAAGAAGGGCAAGGAGAACGACCCGCGGGTCAAGAAGCTCGCCGAGCTGCTGCACTCGCCCGAGGTGAAGAAGTACATCGACGACACCTTCAAGGGCTCGGTCGTCCCGGCCTTCTGAGCGTCGGACAACTCCGCACCCCGTGCCGCCCGACCGGGCCCCCGCCGCACTCCGGCGGGGGCCCGGTCGGGCAGTATGCACCAGGGGCGCCCGGCCCGGGGGCGTTCTGACGTACCGTCGTGCGGGCGGCGCACCACGTGGTACCCGGGGCGCGCCGGAGGCGTACGGTGTTGTGTTCACGACCCGGCGAGGAGAGACGGCATGGCAGCGAGCTTCCCCGAGACCGCCATCAGCACCGAACGGCTGTTGCTGCGGCCGCTTTCGGAGGACGACGCGCCCGGTCTCGCCACGATGATGGCCGACGACCTCGTCCTCGCCTGGACGGACCTGCCGCACCCCTTCACCGAGCAGTACGCGGCCGACCTCGCCCGCACCCTCGCCCCCTCCCACCGGGCCGCCGGGCGCGGCATCGTCTTCGCCGTCACCGAGCACCTCACCCAGCGCCTGGTCGGCCTGGTCGAGCTGCGCGCCACCGACTGGCGGCTGCGCAGCACCGAGATCGCCTACGTCACCGCCGCCTGGGCGCGCGGTGAGGGCTACGCGCCGGAGGCCGTCCTCGGCGTCGCCCAGTGGCTCTTCGAGGACCGCGGCTTCCTGCGCCTGGAGATGCGCACCGCCGCCGGGAACACCGCCGCCCAGCAGGTCGCCCAGAAGATCGGCGGGATCAGCGAGGGCGTGCTGCGCAGCGCCTGGATAGTCCGGGGGGAGTCCGGCGAGGTGGTGGGGGCACCTCCCGGCCGCCAGGCCGGGGGAGAGAGCCGCAGTGACGTCATCCTGTGGAGCCTCCTGCCCGAGGACATGGAGGCCCCCGAGCCCGAGCACTCCGGCCGGCACGGCGACCACCGCTACGTCCTGCGCGACTGACTCCCCACCGGGCCGCCCCCGGGCTTCGCGCACACGTGTGCGGCACTCCCCCGGCCCGGCGGCCGGGAGGTGCCCCCGGCGCGGGGCGGGAACACACCCGGTAGCCTCTGTCCGGCGCCGTACTGCGGCGCGGTTTGTCGGCGCACCGAGGTGCGCACCGGGGCGCGCACCGAGTCGAGGGAGAACGGCCGCAGATGGCTGACCGGATCACGGTCATCGGGTGGGACGGCACGCCGCTGACCGAGGCCGCCGGCGCGGCCCTCGCCGCGGCGACCCTGGTCGCCGGCGCCCCCTACCAACTGGGCGCACTCCCGGTGCCGCCCGCCGCCGAGCGGATCGTGCTCGGCAACATCCGCCAGGCCGCCCGCCGGATCGCCGAGCACCGCGGCGCCGCGGTCGTGGTCGCCGAGGGCGACCCGGGCTTCTTCGGCGTCGTCCGCACCCTGCGCCGCCCCGAGTACGGCCTCGAACTCGAGGTCCTGCCCGCCGTCTCCTCCGTCGCCACCGCCTTCGCCCGGGCCGGCATGCCGTGGGAGGACGCCCAGGTGGTCAGCGCCCACGGCGGCCGGCTGCGCCGCGCGGCCAACATCTGCCGGGCCCATCCCAAGGTCGCGGTGCTCACCGCCCCCGGCGCCGGGCCGGGCGAACTCGCCCTCATGCTGCGCGGGGTCCACCGGACGTTCGTCGTCTGCGAGGGCCTCGGCACGCCGGACGAGGACGTCACCGTCCTCACCTCCGACCGGATCGCCGACCACGCGTGGCGCGATCCCAACGTCGTCCTGGTGATCGGCGGCAACAGCGGCGCCCCGGCCGTGCCGGTGGACGAGGCGGCCGGCTGGCTCGCCGGGCGCCCGCTCGGTTTCCCCGGCGCGGACCGGGGCTGGGCGCTCCCCGGCGACGCCTACGCGGGCGCCGGGCGCGCGGCGGACGACCCCGGCGCATCGGAGGCGCTTCCCGCGCACGCGCGCGCCCTGGTGCTGGCCCGTCTGGGTGCTCGTCCGGGGGACCTGGTCTGGTCGGTCGGCGCGGGCAGCGGCGCCCTCGCGGTGGAGGCGGCCCGCTTCGGCGCGGCCGTCGTCGCCGTCGAGGCCTCCCGCTCGGCCTGCGCCCGGATCACCGTCAACGCGCGCCGCTACGGCGTCGAGGTGGAGACGGTGCACGGGCAGGGCCCCGAGGTGCTCGGCGGACTGCCGGAGCCGGACGTCGCCGTGGTCGAGGCGGGCGGCCTCCAGGTCGTCCGCGCGGTGCTGGCCCGCAGACCCGAACGGTTCGTCACCGTGGCCCGCACCTTCGCCGAGGCCGAGGAGTTCCGCCGGGCGATCACCGAGGCCGGCTACCGGGCGGACGGCGCCCTGCTGCAGTCGGCCCCGCTGCTCGCCGCCGACGGCGGAGGGGTGGCACTGGGGGCGGACGGAGCGGGCGCGCTGTTGCTCTGGGGTGAGCAGATCGTGTGAAGGCCCCGGGCCCGGCCGGTGTTCCGGGTGAGGATGCCGCAGGGGGGCCGGCGGTGATCCAGGTCGCATCCGGACACTGATTCGAGAGGTGACGGCGCCGGGCCGGTAGTGTGGCGTCCTGGTCGGCGGCGGTGGTCGGTGACCTGCCCGATCCGGTCGGTTTGTCACCTTTTTGACGTGGTGCAATCCGGCCGCGCTCGGAGTGTGGGCAATTCGACGGGCCGCGTGCCGGACCTGGAGAATGCCGTAGGGTCCGGTGCGGTGGTGCCGGTCGCCCCGGGTTGTCGTTGTTTCAGATGGCGGGCCGCCCCACAGGGGGAGGCGCGTGGGCCGGGGCGCGGCAGCTCACCGGAATGACTTTGGCCGCAGCGCCTCGGCGCGGCGGCCGTACGTGGTTGAGGGGCGGGTCGGTGCAGGCCCGGCCCGTGCGGATGGGCGCTGCGGTCGGTGATCGTGTCGCCGAGGGCGCGGCAGCGGCCTGGAAGGAGCTTTGACGATGACCGATGGCGGCCATGTCCCGGGCGAGGGACTGCCGGAGCACCTGCACACCGGGCCCGACCCGCTCGGCGGCCCGGAGGGGGTCGTCGCCGCACCCGTGCAGGGCGTCGCACCCGTGCCGGGTGTCATGATGGACGGCGGAGCGATCCCGAACCCCTCGGTGCCCGGACCCGGCCTCCACGGCGCGGTGCCGCCCGCCGTCGGCGTCATCCCGGCGCAGGGCCACCCGCAGGGCGTGCCCGCGTACGGCGTGCCCGGCGAGGGCTGGGCGGTCGACCAGGGCGCCCCGCGCCCGGCCTTCCACTTCCTCGACCAGCCCGACCAGGCGGACGGGCTCGACGACGAGGACGACGTCCTGCTGATGCCCGGCCCGCAGGGCTCGTGGGGCGAGCCGGCCGTGGCCGTCCCCGCCGAGCAGCTGCCGGCCGATCAGATGATGGTCGCGCCGCTCCAGGACGGCACGCCGGTCGAGCCGTCCTGGCCGCCGGTCGACCCGCCGGTGGCGGGCGCCGAGCAGTACCAGCAGGCCGTGCAGGCCGCCCCCGTCGCTCCGGCGGCCCCGGTGTTCCAGGAGCCGGTGACGCAGGCTCAGCCGCCGCGCCGCCCGCTGCACGCCGGTCCGCCGATCCCGGACCCGTCGATGATGACCGGCCAGGTGCCGGTCCGCTCGCTCGCCGACCGCGGCCCGTCCCTGGGCGCCACCCCCGCGCACGGCATCCCGGTCGTCGGCCGCCCGGCCGAGGCCCAGGCGCCGATGGCGGCGCCCCTGGCGCAGCCCGTCCCGGTCGCGCCGATGCCGCCGGCCGTCGACGCCGTGCCGGTCGCCGAGGTCCCGCTCGCGGTGGCGGACGTCCACCTCCCGCAGCAGGCCGCCCAGGAGATCCCGGGTGGCGTGCAGGTGCCGCTCGGGGAGCCGGTCACGGGCGGCGTGGCCGTGCCGACGGCCGGGGCGATCGAGGTCGTCGAGGTGGTCGAGGCCGCCGTCACCGAAGCCGCGGCCGAGGCCGTGGTCGAGGCCGCGCCGCAGGCCGTCGCCGAGTTCGTGACCGAGCCCGCCGCCGGGCCGGTGGTCGAGGCCGCGCCGCAGGCCGTCGTCGTCGAGCCGGTCGCTGTCGAGCCGGTCGTCGAGCCCGTCGTCGAGCCGGTCCTGACGGAGGCCGTCGAGGCGCCCGTCGCCGACGAGCAGTCGCAGGCCGCGCAGCCGCCCCGCCGCATCTCCGCCTTCCTCGCCGCGCCGACCCCGCACGGCCTGCCGCAGGTCGAGGCGACCGAGCAGGCGCCGGTGGCCGAGGAGGCCGTCGCGCCGCAGCCCGCTCCCATAGCGCCCGCCGAGGGCACGCCGGAGGCCGTCGTCGAGCCCGAGCCGGTGCAGCCCGCCGAGACGGTCGAGGCCGTCGCCGTCGAGGCGGTGCCGGTCGAGGCCGAGCAGCCGCAGGAGGCCGCTCCGGTCGAGGCCCCGGCCGTTGAGGCCGTGGTCGTCGAAGCGGCCGAAGCCGTGGCCGTCGAGGTCGTGGCGGCGGTCGAGGCCGTCGCCCCCGAGACCGCCGAGGTCGTCGAGGCCGTCGAGGTCGCTCACGCCGAGCCGCAGGCCGCCGCCGAGACCGCCGCCGGTACCGGCGAGATGCCGTCCGGTCAGGCCGTCCCCGCGGTCGAGGCCGAGCAGCCGCAGGAGGCCGCTCCGGTCGAGGCCCCAGCCGTTGAGGCTGTGGCCGTCGAAGCCGGCGAAGCCGTCGAGGCCGTGGCGGTCGAGGTCGTGGAGGCGGTCGAGGCCGTCGTGCCCGACGCCGAGCAGCCGCAGTCCGCCGCCGAGGTGGCCGAGGTCCCCGAGGTCGTCGAGCCCGCGGCCGAGCCCGTCCAGGACGCCCCGGTCGCCGAGACCCCGGAGGCCGAGCCCCAGCCCGCCGCCCAGCCCGTGGCCGAGCCCGTCCCCGCCGAGCCCGCCGCCGTCGAGGCCGAGCCCGCCGCCGAGCCCGCCCAGGACACCGCCGAGCAGCCTGCCGACGCCCAGGAAGAGACCCAGGCCGAGCCCCAGGACGCCGAGCAGGAGCCCGCCGAGCCCCGCGGCCCCGCCGCCCCCGGCTACGACGACGCCGGCCGCGACGCCGTCCACCAGGTGATCCGCGAGCGCCGCGACATCCGCAACGGCTTCCGCCCGGACGCGATCCCGCACGAGGTGCTGATCCGCGTCCTGGAGGCCGCCCACACCGCGCCCAGCGTCGGCTACTCCCAGCCGTGGGACTTCGTGGTGATCCGCTCCGCGAAGACCCGCCGGCGCATGCACGCCCTGGCCGAGCGCCAGCGCGAGGCGTACGCCGACTCGCTGCCCAAGGGCCGCGCCAAGCAGTTCCGCGAGATCAAGATCGAGGCGATCCTCGAAACCCCGGTCAACATCGTGGTCACCGCCGACCGCACCCGCGGCGGCCGGCACACCCTGGGCCGCCACACCCAGCCCCAGATGGCCCCGTACTCGGCCGCCCTGGCCGTCGAGAACCTCTGGCTGGCCGCCCGCGCCGAGGGCCTGGGCGTCGGCTGGGTGAGCTTCTTCGACGACGAGGAGCTGGTCCGCGAGCTCGGCCTGCCCGAGCACCTGGAGGTCGTCGCCTACCTGTGCGTCGGCTTCGTCGACTCCTTCCCGGACGAGCCCGAGCTGGAGCAGCAGGGCTGGGCGAAGAAGCGCCCGCTGTCCTGGGTCGTCCACGAGGAGCAGTACGGCAACCGCGCGCTGCCCGGCGAGGAGCCGCAGAGCCTGCTCGCCGAGACCCTGCGCGGCATCCGCCCGCTGGACGCCAAGGCGCTCGGGGAGGCCTGGGACCGCCAGAAGCGGATGACCAAGCCGGCCGGCTCGCTCGGCATGCTGGAGATCATCTCCGCCCAGCTGTGCGGCCTGTCCCGCAAGTGCCCGCCGCCGGTCCCGGAGCCCGCCTGCGTCGCGATCTTCGCCGGTGACCACGGCGTGCACGCCCAGGGCGTCAGCCCCTGGCCGCAGGAGGTGACGGCCCAGATGGTCGGCAACTTCCTCGCCGGGGGAGCGGTCGTCAACGCCTTCGCCAAGCAGATCGGCACCGAGGTCTGCGTGGTCGACGTCGGCGTCGCCGCCGAGCTGCCCGACGCCGTCCAGCAGGGCCGGGCCACCGGTCTGCTGCCGCGCAAGGTCAAGCCCGGCACCGACGACATGACCCAGGGCCCGGCGATGAGCCGCGAGGAGGCCGTCCAGGCGATCGAGGTCGGCATCGAGACCGCCCGCGACCTCGTCGCGGCCGGCAACAAGGCCCTGGTCACCGGCGACATGGGGATCGCCAACACCACCGCCTCGGCCGCCCTGATCTCGGTCTTCACCGGCCTCGACCCGGCCGAGGTCACCGGCCGCGGCACCGGCATCGACGACGAGACGCACGCCCGCAAGGTCGAGGTCATCCGCGCCGCGCTGGCCCTGCACCGGCCCGACCCGGCCGACCCGATCGGCGTCCTCGCCGCCATCGGCGGCCTGGAGCACGCCGCGATCGCCGGCTTCCTGCTGGGCGCCGCCTCGCTGCGCACCCCGGTCGTGCTGGACGGCGTGATCGCCGGTTCGGCCGCCCTGGTGGCCAAGGCGATCGCCCCCGAGGTGCTGGCGGCCTGCATCGCCGGTCACCGCTCCGCCGAGCCCGGCCACCAGGCCGCGCTGGAGCGGCTCGGTCTGCGTCCGCTGATCGACCTGGACCTGCGGCTCGGCGAGGGCACCGGTGCCCTGCTGGCCCTGCCGCTGGTGCAGAGTGCGGCCCGCGCGATGCACGATGTAGCCACCTTCGACTCCGCCGGGGTCACCGAGAAGGCCTGACGTTCCCGTCACCGCTCCGCGGACCGGCCCGAGGGCGCGCCGGTCCGCGGAGCGGCGTCTGTCCGCATCCCAACCCCGCATTCCCGATCAGGAGCACCGCCGATGAGCGCGCCCACCCCGCACCCCAGCACCGAAGGCCGTACCCCCTACCCGGTCGGGCTGCTGCTCGCCGGCCGCCGCGTGGTCGTGGTCGGCGGCGGGCAGGTCGCGCAGCGCCGGCTGCCCGCGCTGATCGCGACCGGCGCGGAACTGCACCTGATATCGCCGAGCACCACCCCGGCCGTCCAGGCGATGGCCGACGCGGGCGAGCTCACCTGGCACGCCCGCCCCTACCAGGACGGGGACCTGGCCGACACCTGGTACGCCCTGGTCGCCACCGACGACCCGGCGGTGAACGCGCGGGTCAGCGCCGAGGCCGAGCGCGAGCGGGTGTTCTGCGCCCGCAGCGACGACGCCGCCGCCGCGACCGCCTGGACCCCGGCCAGCGGCCGGGACGCGGGCGCCACCGTCGCCGTCCTCACCGGAGACCCGCGCCACTCCGCCGGCCTGCGCGACGCCATCGTGGACGGCCTGCGGGACGGCTCGCTGGCCGCCCGCCAGTACCGCGCGCACGGCGCCGGCGTCGCCCTGGTCGGCGGCGGCCCGGGCGACCCGGACCTGATCACCGTGCGCGGCCGCCGCCTGCTCGCGGACGCGGACGTCGTCGTCGCGGACCGCCTCGCCCCGCGCGAGCTGCTGGCCGAGCTGCCCGAGCACGTCGAGGTGATCGACGCGTCCAAGATCCCCTACGGCCGCTTCATGGCCCAGGAGGCGATCAACCGGACGCTGATCGAGCACGCCAAGGCGGGCAAGTTCGTGGTCCGGCTCAAGGGCGGCGACCCGTACGTCTTCGGCCGCGGCGGCGAGGAGCTGCTGGCCTGCGCCGAGGCCGGGCTGCCGGTCACCGTCGTGCCGGGCATCTCCAGCTCGATCAGCGTCCCGGCGGCCGCCGGGGTGCCGGTCACCCACCGCGGCATGACGCACGAGTTCACGGTGATCTCCGGCCACGTCGGCCCGGGCGACGAGCGCTCGCTGACCAACTGGGAGGCCGCGGCGAAGATGAGCGGCACCCTGGTGCTGCTCATGGCGGTCGACAAGATCGCCGCGATCGCGGCGGAGCTCGTCGCGCACGGCCGCGCCGGGGACACCCCGGTCGCGATCGTCCAGGAGGGCACCACCGCGGCCCAGCGCCGGGTGGACGCGACCCTGGCCACCGTCGGTGCCGTGGTCGAGGCCGAGGGCATCAAGCCGCCGGCCGTGATCGTCATCGGCGACGTGGTCAACGTCCTCGCGGCGGCCTTCCGGAAGTAGTCACGGCGGACGGTAGTAGTCCCGGCGGAGTGGGAAGTCGGCCCGTCCGACGTCCCACTCCGCCAGGACGGCGTCCCCCGGCGGCTACTCCAGGGGCTGCTCCGTCCAGATCACCTTCCCCGTCGCCGTGTAGCGCGTCCCCCAGCGGTCCGCGAACTGCGCGACCAGGAACAGCCCGCGCCCGCCCTCGTCCGTCGTCGCCGCGTACCGCAGGTGCGGCGAGGTGCTGCTGCCGTCCGACACCTCGCAGATCAGCGAGCGGTCCCGCAGCAGCCGCACCCGGATCGGCCCGGAGCCGTACCGGATCGCGTTGGTCACCAGCTCGCTCAGGATCAGCTCGGTGACGAACGCGGCCTCGTCCAGCCCCCACGACTCCAGCCGGTCCGCCACCGCCCTGCGGACCGGCCCCACGGCGGCCGGGTCGGACGGCACCTCCCACTCCGCCACCCGCTCCGCCGCCAGCACCCGGGTCCGTGCCACCAACAGCGCGATGTCGTCCTGCGGACGCTCCGGCAGCAGGGCGCCCAGCACGTCCGCGCAGGTCTGCTCGGGCGTGCGCGGCGGCCCGGTCAGCGCCGCCCGCAGCCGCTCCAGCCCCTCGTCGATGTCCCGGTCGCGGTCCTCCACGAGCCCGTTCGTGTACAGCACCAGCCGGCTGCCCTCGGCCAGCTCCAGCTCGGCCGTCTCGAACGGCAGCACCGCCAGCCCCAGCGGCGGCCCGGTCGGCAGCTCCGGGAACTCCACCCGCCCGTCCGGGCCGACCACGGCCGGCGGCGGATGCCCGGCGCTCGCCAGCGTGCAGCGGCGCGACACCGGATCGTAGATCGCGTACAGGCAGGTCGCCCCGGCCAGCTCGGAGCTCTCCCCGCTCGCCGCCTCGTCCTGGTCGATCCGGTTCACCAGGTCGTCCAGGTGCCCCAGCAGCTCGTCCGGCGGCAGGTCCAGCGTCGAGAAGTTGTGGATCGCCGTGCGCAGCCGCCCCATCGTCGCCGCCGCGTGCAGCCCGTGGCCCACCACGTCCCCGACCACCAGCGCCACCCGCGCACCCGGCAGCGGGATCACGTCGAACCAGTCCCCGCCCACGCCCTCCTGCGCGGGCAGGTAGCGGTGCGCGACGTCCAGCGCGTTCTGCACCGGCAGGCTGCGCGGCAGCAGACTGTGCTGGAGGGTCACCGCCATCGCGTGCTCGCGGGTGAACCGCCGCGCGTTGTCGATGCACACCGCCGCGTGGGCCACCAGCTCCTCCGCCAGCGCCAGGTCGTCCGTCTCGAACGGCTCCGCCCGGTCCGCCCGCCAGAACCGCGCCACCCCCAGCAGCACCCCGCGCGCCCGCAACGGCACCCGCAGCAGCGAGTGCACCCCGTACGCCAGCACCCGCGCCGACCGCTCCGGATCCTGCTCCCGCCACTCCACCGCCTCGGCCAGCCGCGGCTCCAGGCCCGGCTCCCCGCTGTGCAGCGCCCCCGCCAGCGGCGTCGCCGGCACCACGTCCAGCACCGTCCCCACCGGGTGGAACGGCGCGTCGGACCGGACGCCCGCCACCGCGGCCCGGCGCATCCGCCCCAGCGACGGACCCGGCGGCGGCTCCTCGCCCGCCAGCACCTGCTCGGCCAGGTCCACCGTCACGAAGTCCGCGAACCGCGGCACCGCGACGTGCGCCAGCTCCTCCGCCGTCCGCGTCACGTCCAGCGTGCTCCCCACCGTCACCCCGGCGTCGTACAGCAGCCGCAGCCGCCGCTGCGCCACCTCGACCCGGCCGGACAGCGCCAGCAGCTCGGTGGAGTCGCGCAGCGTCGCGACGAAGCCGGGCGGGCCGCCGTCCCGGTCGGTGAGCCGGATGTTGACGGCCAGCAGCCGCTCCCCGGCCATCACCACCTGGTCGGTGACCGGCAGGTTCGCGGTCAGCAGCTCCTCGGGGGCGCGCTCCAGCCCCAGCTCGGTCACCAGCCGCCCCTCGGCGTCCGCCGGCAGGCCGAGCAGCCGGTGCGCCTCGTCGTTGCAGAGCAGCAGGCGCCCGTCCCCGCCGACGATCAGCACGCCCTCGCGCACCGCGTGCAGCACGGCCGCGTGGTGTTCGTACATCCGGGTCATCTCGGTCGGCCCGAGGCCGTGCGTCTGGCGCCGCAGCCGCCGGCTGATCAGCGCCGTCCCGAGCGTCGCCAGCACGACCGCGCCCGCGGCGGCGCCCAGCACCACCGGCAGTTGCCGCTGGCTCGCGGTGCTCACGTTCGCGAGCGTCACGCCGGCCGACACCAGCCCGACCACCGAGCCGTCCGGCGCGTACACCGGCACGACCGCCTGGACCAGCGGGCCGAGCGTCCCGCTGATCTGCTCGATCACCACGTGGCCCTGCAGGGCCGGTTCGTAGGTTCCGATGAACTTCTGGCCGATCCGGGCCGGGTTGGGGTGGGTGTAGCGGATGCCGTCGTTGTTCAGGACGACGATGAAGTCGACGCCCGACGCGACCCGCGCGGCCTGCGCCCGCGGCTGCAGGATCGCCGTCGGATCGGGGGAGCGCAGCGCCTCGACGATCCCCGGCGAGTGGGCGAAGGTCTGCGCGACCGCGACCGACCGGTTGCGGGCCTCGTTGTCCGCGTCGTTGCGGGACTGCACGACGAGCGCCACCCCGGCGGCCACCACGAGCAGCAGCACCACGAGGATCTGCAGCACGAACACCTGACCGGCCACGGACCGGAGGTTCACCGGCCACGCGCGACGGACGTTCTGCTGCTGTTGCCGACCATGAGGGCGTCCACCGGAGGAGCCGGCGGATCCAGAAGCACCAGAGGCCGACGGAGCCCAGGATCGACCCGGAAAACGGGCCATACGGTCATATTTGCACTCCGATCGGCGCGGGGCCAAGGCCAAACCGTCCGACTCTTTCCGCCGTTTGGCCTTCACCGCCCGGCCTTGGCAAGATCGCAGGGTGTCCGAACCCAGCACCATCACCGACCCGGCCGACCCCCGCCTCGGCGACTACACCGGCCTCACCGACGTCGAACTGCGCCGCCGGCGCGAGCCCGCCGAGGGCTTGTTCATCGCGGAGGGGGAGAAGGTCATCCGCCGCGCCCTCGCGGCCGGCTACCGGATGCGGTCGATGCTGCTGACCTCCAAGTGGCTGGACGTCATGGCCGACGTCATCGCTGAGGCCGACGCCCCCGTCCACGTCGTCGAACCGGCCCTCGCCGAGGCCGTCACCGGCTACCACGTGCACCGCGGCGCCCTCGCCTCGATGGAGCGCAAGCCCCTCCCGGACGCCGCCGCCGTGCTGGCGGGCGCCCGCCGGGTCGCCGTCCTCGAAGGCCTGGTCGACCACACCAACCTCGGCGCGATCTTCCGCAGCGCCGCCGCCCTCGGCATGGACGCCGTCCTGCTCTCACCCGACTGCGCGGACCCGCTCTACCGGCGCGCCGTCAAGGTCTCCATGGGCGCCGTCTTCGCCGTCCCCTACGCGCGCCTCGACCCCTGGCCCGCCGCCCTGACGACGGTCCGCGACGCCGGATTCACCCTCCTGGCGCTCACCCCCGCCGAGAGCGCCGTCGACCTGTCGAGCCTGGCCCCGCAGAGCCTGCCCAAGACCGCCCTGATGCTCGGCGCCGAAGGCGACGGCCTCACCCCCGGGGCGATCGAGGCCGCCGACCACGCCGTCCGCATCCCGATGGCCCACGGCATCGACTCCCTCAACGTCGGCGCGGCCGCCGCCGTGGCCTTCTACGCCGTGACGACCCCGTAGCAGCGGCCCGCCGCACCCTCGCCCGCGGGGAACTGCGCGGCCCGGAACTGCTCGCGGTCCCGTCGTTCGGTCTCGCGTGGTTGTGGTCCCCGGCTCCTCAGGGGGCGCGGGGAACTGCGCGGCCCGGAAGGCCGATGCCCGCGGCTGCTCGCCGTCCCGCTGTCCGGTCTCGCGTGGTGCTGGTCCCCGGGTTGTCAGGGGGGCGCAAGACGATGGCCGGAACTCTCCGCTGCTCCGCCCCCGCGGCCCGCCGTCAGCCCGCTGCGGTGGTCGGCAGGGCCGGGGCCGCGGCGGCCGGGGGAGCGGCGGTGAGGCCGGTGCCGCCGGAGGCGCCTGCGCCGGGCCAGGACTCGTCGAGGGAGCCGTCCGGGCGGACGGTGTAGCGGGTGGAGGTGACGGCCCCGGTCTGGGCGACGCGCTCCTCCCGGACGACCGCTCCGGCGTCGAGCCGCCAGGAGGCCGTGGCCTGCGGATCGGCGGTCGAGGAGCGGGCGGCGGCGGCGACCGGGTTGTCCCCGGAGAAGGTGTACAGCTGTACGAGGTCGACCGGTACCGAGCCCTCGGCCCGGCGGAGCACGACCACCGTCGCCGGCGAGCCCTTGTACCGGGTCGGCAGCACCGAGCTGAGCGACACCTGCGGCCCGCCCGCGGCCGAGCGCCCCTCGCGCAGGGCGATCCCGGGGCCGCCCGCGCCGTCGGGGTAGGTCCGGTTGGGCCAGTCCACGGCCGGGCCCGGCGCCTGCGCAGGAGCCAGCCCCAGGTCGGCCGCACCCGTCCCCGAACCTGTCGCACCCGTCCCCGAAGCCGCCGCGCCCGTCCCCGAAGCCGCCGCGCCCGCTCCCGTCCCGCCTCGTGCCGCCGCCGCCACGGGCGTCGCCGAGGCCGTCACCGACGCCGTCGCCGAGGGCGTCGCCGAGGCCGTGCCCGGCACTGCCGCGCCGTCCACCGACAGCCCGGTGGGGAGGACGACCATCGTCGGCAGGCCCGAGGGCCGCATGCCCTGGTTGCTGCGGTTCTCGCACCCCTGGGCCGCCGCGATGGCGAGCGCCACCCCGATCGTCACCGTGACGAAGACGACGAGCCGCTGCCGCAGCAGCCGCTGCCGCGGGGTGGTCGGCCGCCCCGGGGCGGGGGTGTGCTGACGGTCGCGGGGCCGTCCGCGGTCACGGCCGCCGGGCTGGCCGGGCGCGGGCGTCTGCTGACGGTCCCGCACCGGGCGTCCCCCCGAGGCCGCCTCGGGTCTGGGGTGCGGGCCGGCCGCCCCTTGCGGGCGCCGCTGCGCTGCGCCGGGCCCGGAGGCCCCGGGCCGGCTGCCCGCCACGGCCCGGGCACGTGCCGCGGCCGCCGGGTCCGGGGAGCGTCCGGGCGCGGGCACGCCGTGCCGCACGCCGCCCGGGGCGTCCGCCTCGGGCGCGGGCGGGGGAGTCGCCGAGGCGCGCCGCATGACGCGCCCGCCGCCGGCCGCCGCCGCTCCGCGGGCCGCGAGCTCGCTGAGCCGCTCGTGCAGGGCGGCCGCGCCGGGCCGTTCGGCGGGCTCCTTCGCCAGGCAGGCCCGGATCAGCGGCGCGAGCTGCGGCGGCACGTCCGAGAGGTCGGGCTCCTCGTGGACGACCCGGTAGAGCATGACCTCGGACGAGGCCCCGGAGCCGAACGGCGTGTCCCCGGTGAGCGCGTAGGCGAGCGTCGCGCCGAAGGCGAACACGTCGGTCGCGGGCGTGACGGCGACCCCGCGGACCTGTTCGGGCGCGAGGAAGCCGGGCGAGCCGACGGCGGTGCCGACGTGGGTGAGCGTGCTGGCCCCGCGCGACCAGGCGATGCCGAAGTCGATGATCCGCGGGCCGCGCGGCGAGAGCAGGATGTTGGAGGGCTTGAGGTCGCGGTGGACGACCCCGGCCTCGTGGACCTTCACGAGTCCGTCGGCGAGCGCGGCGCCGACCCGGGCGGCCTCCTGCCAGCCGAGCGGTCCTTCGTCGCCGACGCGCTTGTAGAGGGAGGGCCCGGGCACGTAGGCGGTGGCGAGCCAGGGGCGGTCGGCCTCGATGTCGGAGCCGACGACGCGCGCCGTGCAGCCGCCGCGGATGCGCGAGGCGGCGGCGATCTCGCGGGCGAAGCGGGTGCGGAACTCCTGGTCCTCGGCGAGTTCGGCGCGGATCAGTTTGAGGGCGACCCGCTGCCCGCGCCGGTCGGAGCCGAGGTAGACGACCCCCATGCCGCCGGCTCCCAGTCGCCGGTGGAGGCGGTACGGCCCGACGATGCGGGGGTCCTCACGCCTCAGCCGCATCATCGCCATGTCCGTTCCCCGTCAGCCCGTGGGTGAGGCCCCGTCGGTTGGGGCATCGTCAGTTCCTGTCCGGCACAGCTTACGGACTGCCCGCTGCGGTGTGCTGATACGCAACACCTCAAGCCACCGTGCGATTGTCCGATCTTGCACTGACCTGCTGGTCATGAGGGTGCCGAAACGTTTCTCGGGGTCGTCTCTCAGGGTTCCCCCGGGGGCCCGGTCGAGACCGTCTCCCCCTGCGGTAGTAGTCCCTAAGTCGGACCGTCATCCTCGGGGATGCCCGAGGAACAGTACGACGGCATGACGCCCGAACGGCCCCCCGAGCCATAGCGTTGTCCTCAGCGGTGGACGGGGAGCTCGTCCCCCGAGGTTAGCCGTCCACCGCGCCAACTCGACCGGGCGAACGGCTCCGAGACCGGATCAGGAGTAAGGGCATGGCACCGCAGCTCACGGGAACCCCCCGCCGCCGTCGGCCGGCCTTCACCTTGCCCCGCACCGCCGAGCCGACGCGGCACCCCGCGGTGGCGCTGGCCATCGCCCTGCCGTGCGCGGTGCTGCTGGTGGCCCTGTTCGGCGGGTGGGACCAGATGGCGAACCAGGTCCAGGCAGTGGCGGACCTGATCGTCCACTGAGACTTGGCCGGCCCCCGTGGCCGGCCGCGGAACGGACACTGATCCCCTGGGGACGGGGAGCCAGTGTCGCCGGGGAGGCCGTGCCCGCGTTGAGACGCGGACGGGCGAGGAGCGGTGCGCAGAGCGCCCCGGCAGGCGGAGACGCCGCGTACGGACGTCGGTGAGGGCGACCGTACGCGGCTCTTCTCTTTTTTCTCACTGCCCACGCAAAAGGCCGGGGCCGCGACCCTCACGGATCGCGGCCCCGGCCGTTACTGTGCGCGA
>NZ_JBHVPD010000038.1:0-43612 GCF_042887525.1 Kitasatospora sp. NPDC057936 | reverse complement strand
ATACTGGGATTGAACCAGTGACCCCTACCGTGTCAAGGTAGTGCTCTCCCGCTGAGCTAATCGCGCCTGGTGTGGCGGTCCTGCAGCAGACCCCGAAGGGTCCGACGTGCGCGATACTGGGATTGAACCAGTGACCCCTACCGTGTCAAGGTAGTGCTCTCCCGCTGAGCTAATCGCGCCTGGTGTGGCGGTCCTGCAGCAGACCCCGGAGGATCCAACGTGCGCGATACTGGGATTGAACCAGTGACCCCTACCGTGTCAAGGTAGTGCTCTCCCGCTGAGCTAATCGCGCGGGGAGGTTCTCCCGGCGGAACCGGGCGATCCTCTTGGAGGTGGAGACGGGATTTGAACCCGTGTACACGGCTTTGCAGGCCGTTGCCTCGCCTCTCGGCCACTCCACCAGGCAACACTCGGAGAACGATCTTACACTGTTCCCCATCGAGCGGACGACGAGATTCGAACTCGCGACCCTCACCTTGGCAAGGTGATGCTCTACCAACTGAGCCACGTCCGCCTGTCTCCCGGGACCTTCACCGCTTTTCTTCGGCTGCGCTCCCTGGCGACGTGTTGAACTCTAGCGGATTCCCGGGCCAGCTAAAAATCCGTTCCCGCAGCGTGCACTCGGTGCACACCCGGAAGCCGCTCGCGCCCGGTCGTTCCGGCGTACGCCCCCGGCCTCGTCGAGCGCCCCCGACCTACACTTCAGGCACCGCCGCCCAGCACCACCGCGCAGGAGAACCGTGTCCGGCCGCACCGCCCCCCAGACCCCGCTCGCCCGCTTCGGCGGCCGCCTCGCCACCGGCCTGCGCGACGTCACCTCGGACCCGGCCGCGCTGGACTCCGCCGGCTACTGGGCGGTGGCCTACGACTTCGAGGGCCGCCTCACCTGCGCCCGCTTCGACGACGTCCGCCCCGCCCCCGCCCCGCCCTCCGGCGCCGGCTGGCACGGACCGGACGCCGGCGACTGGCACAGCTCCCTGGACCGCGGCGCCTACACCGCGGGCGTCCGCCGCATCCGCGAGCACATAGCCGCCGGCGAGGTCTACCAGGCCAACCTCTGCCGCGTGCTCTCCGCACCGCTGCCCGATCCCGGTCGCACGGACGTCGACGCCCTCACCGGACTCCTCGCCCACGGCAACCCCGCCCCCTACGCGGGCACGATCCGGCTGCCCGACCACGGCGTCGAGATCGCCACCGCGTCGCCCGAGCTCTACCTGCGCCGCTCCGGCCGCACCGTCTCCTCCGGTCCGATCAAGGGCACCGGCCGCACCGAGGACGACCTCCTCGACAAGGACCACGCCGAGAACGTGATGATCGTCGACCTGGTCCGCAACGACCTCGGCCGCGTCTGCGCGACCGGCAGCGTCACCGTCCCCGACCTGTGCGCCGTCGAGAAGCACCCCGGCCTCGTCCACCTCGTCTCCACCGTCGAGGGCACCCTGCGCGACGGCGTCGGCTGGCCCGAGCTCCTGGGCGCCACCTTCCCGCCCGGATCCGTCACCGGCGCACCCAAGTCCAGCGCCCTGCGGATCATCGAAGCCCTCGAAACCGCCCCGCGCGGCCCCTACTGCGGGGCCGTCGGCTGGGTCGACGCCGACCGGGGCGAAGGTGAACTCGCCGTCGGCATCCGGACCTTCTGGATCGACCGCACCGACCCCGCCGTCCCCGTGCTGCGCTTCGGCACCGGCGCCGGCATCACCTGGGGCTCCGACCCCGACCGCGAGTGGGCCGAAACCGAACTGAAGGCCGCCCGTCTAGTCGCGATAGCGTCGGGCAGCGAGACCCTCTGAAGGCCCGCGAACGCCCTGCGGCACCCGCAGGACCGCAGAGCCCCCAGACCCCCCCCGCCGAAGAACCGCCCCCGAGGAGCAGCGCCCGATGCACACCCCCACCAAGAGCTGGGTCAACGGCACGCTCGTCGATTCCGCCGACGCCGCCGTCTCCGTCCTCGACCACGGACTCACCACCGGTGACGGCGTCTTCGAGACCATGAAGGCCGCCGACGGCCGGGCGTTCGCCCTCACCCGCCACCTCGACCGCCTCACCCGCTCCGCCCGCGGCCTCGGTCTGTCCGATCCCGACCACGACCGGGTCCGCGAGGCCTGCGCCCAGGTCCTCGCCGCCAACCCGATGCCGCTCGGCCGACTGCGCGTCACCTACACCGGCGGCGTCGCCCCCCTCGGCTCCGAGCGCGGTGACTCCGGCGCCACCCTCGTCGCCGCCATCGGTCCCGTGAACCGGCGCCCCGACACCACCGCCGTCGCCGTCGTCCCCTGGCGCCGCAACGAGCACAGCGCCGTCGCCGGCCTCAAGACCACCTCCTACGCCGAGAACGTCGTCGCCCTCGCCGCCGCCCACCGTGTCGGCGCCTCCGAGGCCCTGTTCGCCAACACCGCCGGACTGCTCTGCGAAGGCACCGGCTCGAACGTCTTCGTCGTCATCGGCGGCCGCCTGCTCACCCCCACCCTCGCCTCCGGCTGCCTGGCCGGCATCACCCGCGCCCTCGTCGTCGAGTGGTGCGGCGCCGAGGAGACCGACCTCCCGCTGGAGGCCCTCGGGGACGCCGAGGAGGTCTTCCTGACCTCCACCCTGCGCGACGTCCAGGCCGTCACCCGCGTCGACGACCGCGAACTGCCCGGGATCGGCCCGGTCACCGCCAAGGCCATGGCGGTCTTCGCCGAGCGCAGCGGCGACGACCTCGACCCGTGAGCCCGCTCCGGCGGGCTGGTGTCCTCAGCCGTCTCCGGCGGGCTCGTGTCCTTAGCCGCCTCCGGCGGGCTGGTGTCCTTAGCCGCCTCCGGTGGGCTCGTGTCCTTGGCCGCCTCCGGCGGACTCGTGCCCTTAGCCGCCTCCGGCGGATAAGCCTCCCGGGGCGGGGAAGGGACCACCACATGACCTCCACGCTGCGGCCCGAGGGCCCCGAGACACCCACCCCCGCCGGCGGCCGCACCAGACGCTGGCAGATCTGCGCCAACGGCCGCCAGGTCGGTGCCCTGCGCACCACCGCCGTCCCGCACGGCAGTCAACTCTTCGGAGAGATCGCCGAGTTGGAGATCAGTGAAGGGCGCGGCCGGGGCCGCGGGACGTTCGGCGCGCTGGCCGCCGAGGAGGTGCTGCGCGGCTGGGGCTGCACCCGCGTGGACATCGACGTCCCCGAGTCCGCGCAGGTCGCCCGCGGCCTCGCCCTCGCCCTCGGGTACACCGAGCGGATGCGGAACCTGGCCAAGCACCTGACCGCACCCCCCGACCTCCCGGCCGGTGTCACCGCCCGCGCGATCGGGGCCGGGGAGTTCCCGGCCTGGCTCGACCGGGCCGCCGAGGACTACGTCCGCTCGCTGCGGGAGTCGGGCCTCACCGAGGAGCAGGCCCGCGCCAAATCCGGCGTCGACCACCAGCGCCTGCTCCCGCAGGGCGCCGACAGCCCCGGCGTCGCGCTGCGCCGCCTCTACGGTGGCGGGGACGACGCCGGCACCGAGCCGCTCGGCTCGCTCTGGGTGGACCTCCACCTGCGCGACCTGCCGGACGGCGAACCGCTCGCCTGGGTCATGGTCGTCGAGGTGTCCCCGGCCCACCGGGGCCGGGGACACGGCCGGACGCTGATGCTGCTCGCCGAACGCGAGTGCCTGGCCGCCGGTGTCCGCACCCTCGGCCTGAACGTCTTCACCGTCAACGAGGTCGCCATCCGGCTCTACGCCTCGCTCGGCTACCGGGTCACCAACCGCCTCTACGGCAAGCCTCTGTGACCCGACGATGCGTCAGGAGGCCTTCTTCTCCTCGATGATGGCGACGATCCGCTCGCGCAGGCCGTCCTGGCTCTGCCCGCCGTCCAGCCGCTTCCCCGCGATCACGTACGTCGGCGTGCCCTCCACCCCGATCGCCTTGCCCTCGGCCTGGTCGGCGTCCACGGTCAGCATGTGCCGCCCGTCGATCAGCGCCGTGTCGACCTCGTCGGCGTCCACCCCGACCTCGCGCGCGACGTCCAGCAGCACCTGCTGCCCCTTCGCGTCCAGCTCCTCGACGCGGGCCAGCAGCGCCTCCACGAACGGCCACCCCAACCCCTGCGCGAAGGCCTCCTCGGCCGCCTCGGCGGCCGCGTAGGCGTACTTGTGCTTCTCCAGCGGGAAGTGCCTCACCTCCACCGTCAGCGCGTCACCGTACTGGGCACGAAGCGCCCGTACGTCGTCCAGGGCGGTACGGCAATCCGGGCACTGGAGGTCGCACCAGAACTCGAGACGGGGAAGGGAACCATCGATCATCCCCCCAGTGTTCCACTGGTGGGCCCCCGCGCCGCCCGGCGGTGCGCCCGAGGGCCCGGCGACAGGAGGCACCCATGACCAGGACGACCCGATCCGACCGGACGCCACCGTGCTGAGCGCGGCCGTCAGCTTCGCACTCACGGCGGCCGGCGTCGCCGTCGCGGGCCTGCGCGCCTACCGGCGCCGCTTCCTCTCCGCGACCCGCTGGTTCGCCGTCGCCCTGCTGCCCGCGGGCCTCTACCTGACCGGCCTGTTCCCGGTCGCCCGCACGATCGCCGACGAGGTCGGCACGTGGGCCACCAAACTGGTCTTCGACCCCCGCGTCTGGACCGGCATCCTGCTGCTCGGCATCTCCGTCGCCCTGCTGCTCACCACGCGGTTCGTGAGCCGCCGCGGCGCGGTCGAGGCGCCGGAGGCCCGCCCGGCGGCGGCCCGGACGCCGGAGCGGTCCGCGGTCGAGGCGGCACAGCCCAAAGCCGCGCCGAAGAAGGCCGCGGCGAAGAAGCAGGACGACGGCCTCGGCGACTTCTCGGACATCGAGGAGATCCTCCGCAAGCGCGGCATCTGACCCGACCGCGGGGGCGTGCGGCCGCGGCCTCAGGCGGAGGGCACGGCCTCGGCCGAGCGCTGCCGCGCCCGGTAGGCGGCGACGTGCAGCCGGTTCCCGCAGGTGCGGCTGTCGCAGTAGCGGCGGGAGCGGTTGCGCGAGAGGTCCACGAAGACGCGCGCGCAGTCCGGCGCCTCGCAGCGGCGCAGCCGCTCGCTCTCGCCCGCCATGAAGATGAACGCCAGCGCCATGCCCAGCTCGGCGGCCAAGAGGTCGCCGAGCGCGGCGTGCGGGGCGAAGTAGTGGATGTGCCACCCGTGGTGGTCGTGGTTGGTCAGCCGGGGCGTCGTCCCGGCGGCCGCGACGATCGAGTTGACCAGCTCGGACGCCGCCGCGGTGGACTCCGTCCCGAACACCTCGCGCAGCCGCGACCGCAGGTCCTGCACACTGCGCAGGTCGCCCTCGGTGAGGGAGTCGATCTCGCTGATCCCCTGGTGGACCACGAAGGCGTCGAGCGCGGCCACGTCCGGCAGCAGCTCGGTGCCGCAGACCTCGGGCGCGGTGTTGAGCAGCTCGACGAGCGTGTTCAGCGCGCACTCGGTGTCGTGGGTGATCAGCACGTGGGGACTCCTCGCGGAGGGGGGACGTCGTTACCCCGCGTCGGCGGTTACCCCAGACCATACCGGGCCGTGCGGCGGAAGGCCGCTGCCTTCTTTCGAAGGTATGTACGGATTGCGTCACTGTGACGGAAAGCAGCCGGCGGTCAATCGAATAACCCCTCCGAAGACCGGTCCGCCACCCCGAAAACGGCGGCGCCCGGCATCGAGGCCGGCCACCCGAACGGATGGCCGGCCTCGATGCCGGGCGCCTGCAGTGCTGCGGCCCCGCTCCTGGTGGGAGCGGGCCGGCACCGGCCCCGAGGCCGCGTCGTGCGCGGCTGAGTCTGCTGCCGTGCCCCCGAGTAGGACGGCTGCGATGACGGCAGGGGGTGCGGCCCCGCCGTCGGCGGGGCGTGACCGCCTCCGGGCGGGATCAGCTTTCGGCGAGGATGTGGGACAGCTCCCGGTCGAGGTCGAAGTGGCGGTGTTCGGTGCCGGGGGGCACCGCGGCGTCCGTCCGCTTGAGGAACGACTCAAGCGCCCGGGCAGGGGCCTCCAGCAGGGCTTCTCCTTCCGGAGAGCTCAGCGCGATGCAGACCACCCCTTGCCCGTGGCTGCGCGACGGCCACACCCGGACGTCGCCGGTACCGGTGGGTCGGTGCAGCCCCTCCGCGAGGAGATCTCGGGCGAACACCCACTCCACGGTCTCGTCGGCGCCCGTGTGGAACGTGGCGTGCACGGCGTAGGGGTCGGCGGTGTCGTAGCGCAGGCCCGCGGGGACGGGCAGTGAGGACTCGCTGGACACGATGAGGCGCAGGTGCAGCTCGCAGCTGACCGTGGTGTTCATAAGCGCCATGGCCTTTCGCTCAGTGTGCGCTCGGGGAATCGCACGTCGGCGAACGGACCATCCCACCTCCAAGCCCGATGTAAACCCCTCTGTCCCGATTCGGGGCCGAGTCGTACCCCTTACGGCGCATTGCGGAATCTTCCCCGAGTGCCCCTGCCCGGCATTACCGGGCCGCTTCTCGGTTACTTTCCTGGCATGACTGTGCGAAACGACAAGACCGGCGGGAACACGGGAACGGGTGAATCGATCATGTCGAACGGCACGGCCGGCGGGACGGCCCCCGAAGGCGGCCGGGCGCCCGGCTCACGGGCTCCCGCGTTCATCCGCCGTTCCCGTCCGCTCCACCTCGCCTGGCGGGCGGTGATCTTCCTGGCCGGCCTCGCCGTCGTCGTCCTCGGCGTGGTCATGCTGCCGCTGCCCGGTCCCGGCTGGGTGGTGATCTTCCTGGGCATGGGGGTGTGGGCCACCGAGTTCGCCTGGGCCCAACTGGCCCTGCGGTGGACCCGCCGCAAGGTCAACGAGGCCGCCCGGCGCGCCCTGGACCCGCGGGTCCGCCGGCGGAACCTGACGCTCACCGCCCTCGGCCTGGCCGCGCTCGTCGGGGTCGGCGGCTGGTACTTCGCGCGCTACGGCCTGACCGTCCCCTGGACGGCGGACGAGAGCTGAGCCGATCCGGGGAGCGGCCCCCGCCGGGCGGCGTGTTCGGACCACCCTCCGGGATGCGGTAATGTTTTCCCTGCACCCGGGCGATTAGCTCAGCGGGAGAGCACTTCGTTCACACCGAAGGGGTCACTGGTTCGATCCCAGTATCGCCCACCGGAATGCATTGTGATATGTGAGGCCCAGCCGATTATCGGCTGGGCCTCACATGTATTTCCGGAATCCCGCCGGAAGTGCCCGCGCGAATGCACCTGAGCCCCAGTCACCTTCCGCGCGGAGCACCGGTTCTGCGGTTCGGCCAGGCCGGCCCCGGAAGGGGCGAGTTGTACGACCGGCTCCAAATGGTGCTACAGTTCTTCTCGTTGCCCGGGCGATTAGCTCAGCGGGAGAGCACTTCGTTCACACCGAAGGGGTCACTGGTTCGATCCCAGTATCGCCCACCGGACAGCATGCAGGCCCTGATCGGGATACCGGTCAGGGCCTGCGGCGCGTTCGGAGCCGGCCGCTACGCCGCCGCCTCGCAGCCGTGCTCCGGCTCCAAGCGCCTGCCGCAGCCGCACCTGGCCGGCCGGAGCGGCCAGGACAGGTCCACCCGCTCCGGCGTCCCGGACCGGTCGAACCAGTTCTGCAGCCCCCGCGCCTGCGCCGCGTGCCAGATCGCCTGACGCAGGTGCAGCTCGGCCGCCGTGAGCCCGCCCAGCGCCGCCGGGTAGCGGGCACCGATCGTCCGCGTCAGCGCCAGCGCCGCCGAGGCGTCCGCCGCCGCGTCGTGCGCGCCGGCCAGCTCGACGCCGTAGTGCGCGCACAGGTCGGTCAGCGTCCGGCGGCCCTTGCGGTAGCGGTCCACGTGCTTGTCCAGCACCCGCGGATCCAGCACCACCAGTCCGGCCGCGCCCAGCCCGCCCGTCAGCGGGAGGCCGTGGTGGCGGCGCAACTCCCGGTCCAGCAGCGTCAGGTCGTAGGGCGCGTTCATCACCACCACCGGCCGCCCGGCCCTGGCCTGCGCGGCCAGGGCCCGGGTTATCTCCGCCACGACGGCGCGGGCCGGACGGCCGTGCGCGCGCACGTGGTCGTCGGTGATGCCGTGCACCGCCCGGGCGCCGTCCGGGATCGGGACCCCCGGATCGGCCAGCCAGGTCTCGGTCTGCACGGGTGCGCCCGGGGCGAGTTGGACGACCAGGGCGGCCGAGACGATCCGGTCGTGCTCGACGTCCACGCCGGTGGTCTCGGTGTCGAAGGAGGCGAGTGGGCCGGTGTACCAGTAGTGCTGCATGACTGCCCCTCAGACGTGCGGTCCGCACCCCGGTGATACCCGGTTCTGACGCCCGCTCAACCGTTTGGCGCAGGCCGGGCCGGGGATCCTGGCCTTGGGCCGCTCCCGGGGGTGGCGGGCCCGGGGGGAGGCTAGGGGCGATGGCGCTGACACAGCCGCAGCCCGACGAGGCGGCGGCGGTCCTGCGGGGGAACCTCGCGGTGACGGCCTGCATGGAGACGCTGCAGGTCGGCTACCTGCACGCGGTCGCCGCGGCGGCCGGCTGCTCGCTCTCCCAGCCCTTCCCGGACAACGGCATCGACTGGCAGGTCAGCCACGGCTCCCGGGCGCACGAGGTCGACGACGAGGTCACCATCAAGATCCAGCTCAAGGCGACCCAGCAGATCGCGCCCGACCCGGCCGGGCCGTTCTTCAGCTTCACCCTGGACAACGACCACCTGCGCAAGCTCGCCCGGGCCCGCGTCGCGGTGCCCCGGATCCTCGTCGTCATGCTGCTGCCGCGCCGGGTCGACCACTGGCTGGCGGCCCGGCCGGACGCGCTCGAACTGCGGCACTGCTGCTACTGGGTCAACCTGGCCGGCCACCCCGTCACCGGGCAGCGCCGCACCAACGTCCGGGTGCCCACCACGAAGGTCTTCGACGACCGCGCGCTGTGCGACATCATGGCCAGGGTCGGCGCGGGCGGCAGCCCGTGACGGCCCGGCCCCGGCCGGGAGGAGCCGCACCCATGACACCACCCCACGCACCGGGCGAGCCCGACGGAGTCCTGCCCGGCGGCGGTCTGCCCGACCCGGCCACCGTCGACCCCGCGGTGCTCGCCACCCTGCTCGCCCGGCACGGCTGGGTGCGGCGCGGCGGCCCCGCCGCCCGGTACGGCCGCTGGACGCCCCCGGACGACGACCCCGGCACCAGCCTGCTCGTCCCCGCCGGCGACGGCTTCGACGACGCGGTCGACCTCCTCACCGACGCCGTCACCGCCCTCTCCCGCTCGCACAGCCCCTCCGCCCGCTCGATCCTGCTCGCCCTCTCCGTGCCCGGCGACGAACTGCGCTGGCACCGCGACGTGCCCGGACCGGCCGGCACCGCGCCCTGGGAGGACGCCGAACGGCTCGGGCGGGCGGCCCGCGCCATGCTCGCGGCCGGGGCCAAGGCCGGACGGACCAGGGCCGCCTACTTCGGCGCCCGGCTGGACACCTGGGCCGACGACTTCCTGGACCGCGTCCTGGTCGTCGAACAGGGCGCCGGCCTCACCGCCTACACCCCCGCCCCCGAGGGGCGCGCCGCCGTCACCACCCTCGTCCGCGCGCTGGAGGCACTGCGCGACGCCGTCGACTACCGGCGGGTCAGCGGCGGGCCCGAGGCCTTCGAGAACGCCGTCCAGGCCGGGGTCAGCCGCGAGCTCGTGCAGTCCGTCGAGGAACTCGTGCGCGGCGCGACCGCCGCGCGGCTCGCGGTCGCCTGGTCGGCCGCCGCCGGCACACCGGGCGGCTTCGGCGAGCGCCGCGTCGTCCTCGACTTCTCGCCCGGCGACCTGCCCGCCCTCGCCGAGGCCGCCGAACTCCTGGAGCGCATCGAGCCCGCCGTCGCCGTCACCGTCGTCGGCGTCGTCGTCCGCCTCAAGCGCGCCGACCCGACCGGACCCGGCACCGTCCGCCTGCGGATCCTCGGCGGCGCCGAGGTCCGCGAGCTCAAGGTCCGGCTGCCCGACCCCGACTACCGGCTCGCCGCCGAGGCCCACCTCGCGGGCGTCCCGGTGCGGGTCGCGGGCCGGCTGGAGAGCCGCGGCGGCTTCCGCCGGCTCACCCGGCCGCAGGGCCTTGAGCTGTGCGGATGGGACGAGGGCGACCGAGAGCGGCTGCTCAAGGGACTGACGGACGGGGGAGAAGGCGGCTAGATCGCCGTCGGTGGACGGTGGGGGCGGCGCTCTCGGTACCATCGTCACGCGCAGCGCAGTGTTGCGTCCTCTAATCCAGCACGTCAGGAGAGACCGGTGACGGACGTCCGGGTAATCATCAACCGCGAACCCGATCGGGAAGAGCGCGTGGTGACCACGGGCACTACGGCCGCCGAGCTCTTCGCCGACGACCGTTCGATCATCGCCGCCCGCGTCGGCAGCCAGCTCAAGGACCTCGCCTACGCCGTCCAGGACGGCGACGAGGTCGAGCCGGTCGCGATCGGCAGCAAGGACGGCCTGGACATCCTGCGCCACTCCACCGCGCACGTCATGGCGCAGGCCGTGCAGCAGCTCTTCCCCGAGGCCAAGCTCGGCATCGGCCCGCCGGTCAAGGACGGCTTCTACTACGACTTCGACGTCGAGAAGCCCTTCCACCCCGATGACCTCAAGGCCATCGAGAAGAAGATGCAGGAGATCATCAAGCGCGGGCAGAAGTTCTCCCGCCGCGTGGTCACCGACGAGTCCGCCCGTGAGGAGCTGG
This sequence comes from Kitasatospora sp. NPDC057936, assembly GCF_042887525.1. Classification (NCBI taxonomy): domain Bacteria; kingdom Bacillati; phylum Actinomycetota; class Actinomycetes; order Kitasatosporales; family Streptomycetaceae; genus Kitasatospora; species Kitasatospora sp. NPDC057936. The sequence goes on along the minus strand of NZ_JBHVPD010000038.1, from coordinate 32,995 downwards.
CCGCCGAGCCGTACAAGCTGGAGCTGATCGGCCTCAAGGGCTCCGCCGCCACCGCCGGCGAGGGCGCCGACGTCGAGGTCGGCGCCGGCGAGCTCACCATCTACGACAACCTGGACGCCAAGAGCGGCGACCAGTGCTGGGGCGACCTCTGCCGCGGCCCGCACCTGCCCAGCACCCGGCACATCCCGGCGTTCAAGCTGATGCGCAACGCGGCCGCCTACTGGCGCGGCAGCGAGAAGAACCCCATGCTCCAGCGCATCTACGGGACCGTCTGGCCGAGCAAGGACGAGCTGAAGGCCCACCTCGACTTCCTGATCGAGGCCGAGAAGCGCGACCACCGCAAGCTCGGCAACGAGCTCGACCTCTTCTCCATCCCCGAGGAGATCGGCTCCGGCCTCGCCGTCTTCCACCCCAAGGGCGGCATCATCCGCCGTGCCATGGAGGACTACTCGCGCAAGCGGCACGAGGAAGAGGGCTACGAGTTCGTCTACACCCCGCACGCCACCAAGGGGAAGCTCTTCGAGAAGAGCGGCCACCTCGACTGGTACGCGGACGGCATGTACCCGCCCATGCAGCTCGACGAGGGCGTGGACTACTACCTCAAGCCGATGAACTGCCCGATGCACAACCTGATCTTCGACGCGCGCGGCCGCTCGTACCGTGAACTGCCGCTGCGCCTCTTCGAGTTCGGGACGGTGTACCGGTACGAGAAGTCCGGCGTCGTGCACGGCCTGACCCGGGCCCGCGGCTTCACGCAGGACGACGCGCACATCTACTGCACCCGCGAGCAGATGGCGGAGGAGCTCGACTCCACGCTGACCTTCGTGCTCAACCTGCTCCGCGACTACGGTCTGACCGACTTCTACCTGGAGCTGTCGACCAAGGACCCGGAGAAGTTCGTCGGCAGCGACGAGACCTGGGAGGAGGCCACCCGCGTCCTCGCGGCCGTGGCCGAGAAGCAGGGCCTTCCGCTGGTGCCGGACCCGGGTGGCGCGGCCTTCTACGGCCCGAAGATCTCGGTCCAGGCGAAGGACGCGATCGGCCGCACCTGGCAGATGAGCACCATCCAGCTGGACTTCAACCTGCCGGAGCGCTTCGACCTGGAGTACACCGCGGCGGACGGCTCGCGTCAGCGGCCGGTCATGATCCACCGCGCGCTGTTCGGCTCGATCGAGCGCTTCTTCGCGGTGCTGCTGGAGCACTACGCAGGCGCCATGCCGCCGTGGCTGGCCCCGGTCACCGTGACCGGCATCCCGATCACCGACGAGCACGTCCCGTACCTGCTGGAGGTCGCGGCCGAGCTGAAGAAGCACGGGATCCGGGTCGAGGTCGACACCTCGGACGACCGCATGCAGAAGAAGATCAGGAACGCCCAGAAGAGCAAGGTTCCGTTCATGCTGATCGCCGGCAACGACGACATCGAGGCCGGGGCCGTCTCCTTCCGCTACCGCAACGGCGAGCAGAAGAACGGCGTGCTGGTCGCGGACGCCGTCGCGGAGATCGTGGACGCGGTGAAGAACCGCATCCAGGTGTGACGTCGCAGTTCGGTTGACCCCGACGCGGGGCAGGCTCCTGAGGAGTCTGCCCCGCGCGGCTTTGCAGGGGGCCTCGGGCGAATATGCTGATCAGCATGACGACTGAGCCGGAACTGCAGCGGGGCGTCGGTGAGCCGGACGGCTTCCGCCGCCTGTGGACCCCCCATCGGATGGCGTACATCCAGGGTGAGAACAAGCCCACCGGCCCGGCTCCGGACGACGGTTGCCCGTTCTGCTCGATCCCGTCGCTGAGCGACGAGGACGGGTTGGTCGTCGCGCGCGGCACGTCCGTCTTCGCGGTGCTGAACCTCTATCCGTACAACGGCGGCCACTTGATGGTGGTCCCGTACCGGCACGTCGCGGACTACACCGACTTGGACGAGGCCGAGACCGCCGAGCTGGCCGGGTTCACCAAGAAGGCGATGACCGCGCTGCGGGCCGCCTCCGGCGCGCACGGGTTCAACATCGGGATGAACCAGGGCGCGGCGGCCGGGGCGGGGATCGCGGCGCACCTGCACCAGCACGTGGTGCCGCGCTGGGGCGGGGACACCAACTTCATGCCGGTGGTGGGGCACACGAAGGTGCTGCCGCAGCTGCTGGCGGACACCCGCAAGATGCTGGCCGAGGTCTGGCCGCAGGACTGAGCGGACGCGCGTGAGCGGAGGGGCCCGTCACCGGGAGTACCGGTGACGGGCCCCTCCGTCGTGTCGCCCGGCCGATCGCTCAGCCCGCGTCGAACTGGTCGACCTTGTACGGCCGGGTGCCCTGCGCCTCGGACTTGATGATCGAGGTGCGGTTCTTGAAGAAGCGCTCGGTGTCGAGGTCGTGCTCCTCCAGGAACTCCAGCGTGGCGGCGTGGACCGCGCTGAGCACCGGGACGGAGGCGTTGAGCGCGTTGTCCGTCATGAAGCGGCTGCTCCACGGCGGGTTCGCCCAGGCGTGCCGGAAGCCGAAGGGCTCGGGCAGGCCGATGCCGCCGCCGAGCCAGGCGAGCAGCCCGGGGATGCGGACCAGGGGTGCGCGCAGGGCCTGGCGCACCACTTCGTCGTTGTCGATCAGGGGGAGCTGGACGGTCCGCTCCTCCCAGAACTTGCCGGTCTTCTGGATCGTCTTCTCCTTGGGGGCGGGCTTGTCCCCGAAGACGCCGGCGACCGGGCCGAGCGCGTAGCCGGCGACCGTCACGGTGAGGGTGTTGGCGAGCAGGGTGACGGTGACGGTGAAGGTGATGATCAGCTTGCCGTCGAAGGTGATGAACTGGGTGGCGAGGTAGTGCCGGGCGCCGCCGCCGGAGAAGGTCTGCTTGTCGGCGATGGTCTGGACGGCGAAGTCGCGCATCCGGTCGCCGTCCATGTCGGCGCCCGCGGGGCGGGAGATCTCGTCGGCGTTCTCGCCGACTTCGAGCACCGCCCACTGCTTGATCGAGACGTTGGTCATGCCGCTGTTGGCGACCTCGCTGATCGAGAGCCCCTTGAGGTGGGCGCCGATCTTGCGGACGAGGTCCCAGGGGTGGAAGGCGCGGAAGTCGCTGTGGCCCTCGGCGGGCCGCAGCACGTCGACGAGTCGCCATTCGCCCCAGCGGCGGCCGACGCCGAGGATGCCCTTGGGGCCGGCGTAGTGCTGGACGTTGGTCTCCTGCTCGGCTTCGAGGCGGCCGAGCTTGTCGCGCAGGTCGACGGCCTTCTTGTCGAGGTCGTCGCGGGGGACGGCCTTGGCGACGGTGGCGGCGACGGCGTTGCCCTCGACGAGGGCCTGCCAGCGGGCGCGCAGTTCGCGGGTGGAGCGCAGGACGATGCGTTTGGCGAGGAACCAGCCGATCACCGGGGCGATCATGGTGATGCGCAGGTAGAGGCCGAGGAGTCCGGCGGCCGGGGGGCGCAGGGCGAGGAGGACGGCGACGGCGCCGGCGGCGAGGAGGGCGAGGCCGCCGTAGACCTCGTTCTGGCGGGACTTGTCCTTGAGGAGCCAGGTGCGGAGGTAGAACGCGGCCAGCCAGATGAGGCTTCCGGGCAGGGCGAGGAGGCCGAACACCACGGTGATGGTGGTGAGTTGGCGGTCCCGGTTGCCGCGGAACTCCTGGGCGGCGAGGCAGTGTTCGACGATCTGGCGGGTGTCGGTGCCGAAGGAGGGCACGATGGGCTTGCGGGTCGCGCCGAGGGCGCGGGCGATGACGGCGGTGCTGAAGGCCTCGCCGAGATTGGCTCGGAACAGCCGGAAGCGTGGCTTCTTGTAGGTGGCGGCGCCGATCTTCTCGACGAAGGGTTCGATCTCGCCGTCCCGGTAGGCCGCGGAGGAGAGCGCCTGGGTGACGGCGGTCTGCGGGCCGGCGTCGGTCCGGGGTATCTGCGCACCCGGGGTCATGTCGAGTGTGGTCACGGTGGTGTCCCCTCCTCCCCTTGTCAGCGGCAGGTTACCGTGCCGTGGTGGTGCTGCGCGGATGATCGTCTGAAGTACCGTCACGATCGGGCCGCGTTGGTTGCCGCGTTGGCTGCCGCGTTGGTTCGAGAGGCATGATGCCCAGCTTCGCCGGTGTCGATACCCGGTGGTTCCGGTCCGGTGGCGTGGGTGCAGGATGATCGTGACTGCGATGGAAGGGGTTGCCGTGAAGGATCCGGTGCTGGTCTTCGACGGGGACTGCGCGTTCTGCTCGTCGTGCCTGGGGTGGGCGGAGCGGTATCTGCGGCAGACGCTGGCGTCGGGGGGCTGGGAGGCGGTGCCGTTCCAGTTCGCCGATCTGGCGGCGCTGGACGCGCGGGCGGGTGGCGCGGGCGAGGTCACCTGGGAGCGTGCGGAGCGCGAGGTGCTGTGGGTGACTCCGGCGGGGCGGGTGTACGGGGGTGCGCAGGCGGTGGCGCGGCTGCTGATGCGGTCGGGCGGCGCGTGGGCGTACCTGGGCGCGCTGTTGACGCTGGCTCCGGTGCGGCCGGTGGTGGGCGTGGTGTACCGCTGGGTGGCGAGGAACCGGCACCGGATGCCGGGTGGTACGCCGGCGTGCGCGCTGCCGAACCGGCAGGCCGTTCAGTCGTCGTAGCGTTCGGCGACGGCGGCGGGCATGGGTTCGTGCCGCAGGTAGGCGCGGCTGAACTCGGCGGTTCCGTGGGTGAGGGAGCGCAGGTCGAGGGGGTAGCGGGTGAGTTCGAGCTCGGGGACCTCGGCGCGCAGGAGGGTGAGTCCGGGGCCGGCGTTGTCGCTGCCGAGGACGCGGCCGCGGCGTGCGGAGAGGTCCCCGAGGACGGCGCCGAGGTAGTCGTCGGGGAGCAGGACGCTGACGGCGGCGACGGGTTCGAGCAGGCGGATGACGGCGTGTTCGGCGGCGTCGCGCAGGGCGAGGGCGGCGGCGGTCTGGAAGGACGCGTCGGAGGAGTCGACGGAGTGGGCCTTGCCGTCGGTGAGGGTGACGCGGACGTCGACGAGCGGGTGTCCGGTGGCGACGCCCTTGGCGAGCTGGGCGCGGACGCCCTTCTCGACGGACGGGATGAAGTGCTTGGGCACGGCGCCGCCGACGACGTGTTCCTGGAACTCGAAGCCGGAGCCGGCGGGGAGGGGTTCGACTTCGAGGTCGCAGATGGCGTACTGGCCGTGGCCGCCGGACTGCTTGACGAGCCGGCCGTGGCCGGCGGCGGCGCTGCCGAAGGTCTCGCGCAGGGCGACCTTGGGTTCGACGGTGTCGACGTGGACGCCGTGGCGGGTGCGCAGGCGGTCGAGGACGACGTCGGCGTGGGCCTCGCCGGTGCACCAGAGGACGAGCTGGTGGGTGTCGGGGTTCTGTTCGAGGCGCAGGGCCGGGTCCTCGGCGGTGAGCCGGGTGAGGGCCTGGGAGAGCTTGTCGTCGTCGGCCTTGCTGTGGGCTTCGACGGCGATGGGCAGCAGGGGTTCGGGGAGGGTCCAGCCGTCGAGTTCGACGGGGTGGCCGGGGTCGTGGACGGTGTCGCCGGCGCGGGCGGTGGTGAGTTTGGCGGCGCAGACGAGGTCGCCGGCGACGGCGTGCGGGACGGGGCGCTGGAGTTTGCCGAAGGGGCTGCTGAGGGCGGTGACGCGTTCGTCGCCGTCCTGGTCGGCGGGGTGCGCGGGGCCGGTGAGGTGGATGCGGGTGTCGGGGCGCAGCGTGCCGGCGTAGACGCGCAGGAGGCTGATGCGGCCGACGTAGGCGTCGCCGGTGACGCGGATGACCTGGGCGGCGAGGGGGGCGTCGGGGTCGCAGGCGGGCCCGGGGCGGGTGCGTTCGGTGGGGTCGGGGAAGGCGTGGGCGATGAGGTCGAGGAGTTCGGCGGCGCCGAGGCCGTTCTCGCTGGTGGGGACGGCGGGGTGGAGGGTGCAGGCGAGGACTTCGCGGCGCATGCCCGCTTCGAGGGCGTCGGTGTCGAGGGTGTCGCCGGCGAGGTAGCGCTCCATGAGGGCGTCGTCCTGGCCGGAGATGGCTTCGACGAGGCTCTCGCGGGCGGATGCGGTGTCGGGCAGGGGGGTGGCGTCGCCGTAGGTCTGTCCGGTGAGCAGGTCGACGCTGCCGTCGGGGTGGCCGTCGTGGTGGACGGGCAGGAACAGCGGGCGCAGGGTGTCGGGGCCGAGCTCGAAGGCGTCGTGGCAGGCGGTGAGGATGTCGTCGAAGCCGGTGCGGGCGAGGTCGAGCTTGGCGACGGCGACGGCGCGGGGGATGCCTTCGGCGGCGCACTCGCGCCAGAGGGCGCGGGTGGGGGCGGTGACGGGGTCGGTGGCGGAGACGACGAAGACGGCGGCGTCGGCGGCGTGCAGGGCGGCGCGCAGGTCGGCGGCGAAGTCGGGGTGGCCGGGCGGGTCGATCAGGTTGATCTTGGTGCCGCGCCATTCGAGGGGGAGCAGCGCGAGCTGGACGGAGCGCTGCTGCTGGTGCTCGATGTCCTCGTGGTCGGAGACGGTGGTGCCGTCGGCGACGCGGCCGGCCCGGCCGGTGGCGCCGGCGGTGAGGGCGAGGGTTTCGGCGAGGGTGGTCTTGCCCACACCGCTGCAGCCGATGAGGACGACGTTGCGCAGGTCGCGGGGGCCGGTGACGTTGGGGGCCTGGCCGGCTCGTGCGGTGCTGCGGTCGGGCATCGGGGTCTCCTCCCGTGGCGCCGAGGCTGTCTTTCGAAAGTCTAGGGTCGGGTCTCGCCGGGGCGCGTGTCGTGCGGGCGGCCGATCGTGGTGCGCGTGTGCGGGTCGGTCGGTGCGCCGTCGGGCGGTGCGTGCGCCGGAGCGTGTCGTCGGCGTGGCTACGATGGGTGCGCCGGGCGGGCTGATCCGTCCGGCCGTCTGCCGCGCGTGTTGCGCCAGGCGGGTACCAGGGAGATCGGAGCGGTCGGGAAGGCCATGCTCAACAAATACGCGCGTGCCTTCTTCACACGTGTCCTGACCCCGTTCGCCGCGTTCCTGATCCGGCTGGGCGTGAGCCCGGACGCCGTGACGCTGATCGGTACCGCCGGTTCGGTGGCCGGTGCGCTGGTGTTCTTCCCGCGCGGGGAGTTCTTCTGGGGCACCATCACGATCACGCTGTTCATCTTCTCGGACCTGGTGGACGGGAACATGGCGCGCCAGCTGGGCCGGAGCACCAAGTGGGGCGCGTTCCTGGACTCGACGCTGGACCGGGTCGCCGACGCGGCGATCTTCGGCGGTCTGGCGATGTGGTACGCGGGCAAGGGCGACAACAACCTGCTGTGCGCGGTGGCGATCGTGTGCCTGGCGAGCGGTCTGGTGGTGTCGTACACGAAGGCGCGGGCGCAGAGCCAGGGCCTGCCGTGCGACGTGTCGGGGCTGGTGGAGCGGGCCGAGCGGCTGGTGGCCAGCCTGGTGGCGGCCGGGGTCGCGGGTCTGCACGAGTTCGGGGTGCCGTACGTGGAGTGGCTGCTGCCGGTGGCGCTGTGGCTGGTCGCGGTGGGCAGCCTGATCACGGTGCTGCAGCGGATGCTGACCGTGCGCCGCGAGGCGTTCGAGGCCGACCGTGTGGCGGCCGGGAGCTGATGGGGGGCGTCCTGCGGTGACGGACCGACTGGTGTACTGGGCGTACGCGCTGGGCTGGGCGGTGCTGAAGCACCTGCCCGAGCGGGTGGCGCGGGCGCTGTTCGACCGGCTGGCGGACTACGCGTGGCGCAAGCGCGGCAAGCGGGTGCTGCAGCTGGAGGCGAACCTGCGGCGGGTCCGTCCCGGGCTGGACGAGGTGGCGCTGCGTGCGCTGTCGCGGGCGGGGATGCGCTCGTACCTGCGGTACTGGATGGAGTCGTTCCGGCTGCCGGTGTGGAGCCGGGAGCGGATTGCCAGGGACGTGCAGGTGGAGGGTTTCGAGCACCTGCGCGGGGCGCTGGAGGTCGGCCGGGGCGCGGTGATAGCGCTGCCGCACATGGGCAACTGGGACCTCGCGGGCACCTGGGTCGCGCAGCAGGGCCATCCGTTCACGACGGTCGCCGAGCGGCTGAAGCCGGAGCGGCTGTTCGACCGGTTCGTGGAGTTCCGGGAGGGCCAGGGCATGGAGGTCCTGGCACTGACCGGCGGCGGGGTGAACGTGATCGGCACCCTGGCGCGGCGGCTGCGCGAGGGGCGGCTGGTGTGCCTGGTGGGGGACCGGGACCTGTCGGAGGCGGGCATCGAGGTGTCGTTCTTCGGCGAGGCGACGCGGATGCCGGCCGGTCCCGCGGCGCTGTGCCAGCGGACGGGGGCGGCGCTGCTGCCGGTGACGCTCTGGTACGACGGGCCGCTGCTGCGGGCGCTGATCCACCCGGAGGTGCCGGTGCCGGCGGAGGGGGACCGCAAGGAGCGGACGCTGGCGATGACGCAGGCGATGGCGGACGTGTGGGAGCGGGGGATCGCCGAGCACCCCGAGGACTGGCACATGCTGCAGCGCTTCTGGCTGGCCGACCTTCCCGTCCGTGAGACGGTTGGGGGGACAGCGGGGGAGCAGGTGGGGGAGCGGGTCCTGCCGGTGCGCGGGGACGCGCCGGAGCCGGCCGGCGAGCCCGCGGCGGAGGCGACCGGGTCCTGAGACGCCGGGCCCGCTGCCGTACCGGAGCACGCGAAGGAGCATGAGGAACCCGTGAAGATCGGCATCGTCTGCCCGTACGACTGGGACGTCCCCGGCGGGGTGCAGTTCCACATCCGGGACCTGGCCGAGCACCTGATCGGCCTCGGACACGAGGTGTCGGTGCTGGCGCCCGCGGAGGACGACGAGGCGCTGCCGCCGTACGTGGTCTCGGCCGGGCGGGCGGTGGCGGTGCCGTACAACGGCTCGGTGGCGCGGCTGAGCTTCGGGATCCTGTCGGCGGCGCGGGTGCGGCGGTGGCTGCACGACGGGCGGTTCGACATCCTGCACGTGCACGAGCCGGCCTCGCCGAGCCTGTCGATGCTGGCCGCGTGGTCGGCGTCCGGGCCGATGGTGGGGACGTTCCACACGTCGAACCCGCGCTCGCGGGCGATGATCGCGGCCTCGCCGATCCTCCAGCCCGGCCTGGAGAAGATGCGGGCCCGGATCGCGGTGTCGGAGTACGCCCGGCGCACGCTGGTCGAGCACCTGGGCGGGGACGCGGTGGTGATCCCCAACGGCGTGGACGTCGGCTTCTTCGCGGAGGCCGAGCCGGACGAGCGCTGGACGGGCGGCGCGGCGGCCGGCGAGCCGGGCACGATCGGCTTCATCGGGCGGATCAACGAGCCGCGCAAGGGCCTGCCGACGCTGCTGGCGGCGCTGCCGAGGATCCTGGCCGAGCGGCCGGGCGTGCGGCTGCTGGTGGCGGGCAAGGGCGACGAGGAGGAGGCCGTGGCGGGCCTCGCGCCCGAGGTGCGGGCGCAGGTCGAGTTCCTGGGCATGGTGAGCGACCGCGAGAAGGCGCGGCTGCTGCGCAGCGTGGACCTGTACGTGGCGCCGAACACCGGCGGCGAGAGCTTCGGGATCATCCTCGTCGAGGCGATGTCGGCGGGCGCGCCGGTGCTGGCGAGCGACCTGGACGCGTTCAAGCAGGTGCTGGACGGCGGTGACGCGGGCGAGCTGTTCCCGGTGGAGGACGCGGACGCGCTGGCGAAGTCGGCGCTGCGGCTGCTGGGGGACCCGGCGCGGCTGGAGGAGCTGCGGAAGGCGGCGTCGCGGCACGTGCGGCGCTTCGACTGGTCGACGGTCGGCGCGGATATCCTCGCGGTGTACGAGACGGTGACGGCGGGCGCGGCTGCGGTCGTCGAGGAGGACGTGCGCAGCGGGCGGCGGGGCCGGTTCGGGCTGGCCAGGGACTGATCCGGGTGTGAGCGGGGTTAGGGTCGGGCGTCCGTACTGCCGTGACCCATGGGGGCAACGATGCCGCAGATCTCCGTCGACTACTCGGCCGGCCTGGCCGGTGCCTTCGACCGCCGGGCGCTGGGCCTGGCGATCAACCGGCTCGCGGTGAGCACGATCGACGCGAAGCCGGAGGCGTGCAAGACGCTCTTCCGGGCCAACGACGAGTTCGTGGTGGGGGAGAGCGAGGGCGCCGACGCCCAGGTGTACGTCCAGTTCCAGATCTTCCCGGGCCGCACGCCGGAGGCGAAGGCGGCGCTCAGCGAGGGCGTCCTGGCGCTGCTGGCCGCGCACGTCACGCCGCCGGCCGGCACCCGGCTGTTCACCGCGGTGAACGTCGAGGACATCGACCGGGGGAGTTACCGGAACGCTACCGCCGCCTGACCGGGCGGCCTGCGTTCCACGTTTCTCCGGCCCGGTAACGTAGCGGCCCGTGACTACGTGGATCTGGGCCGGCGTGGCCGTGGTGCTGTTCGGCATGTACCTGAGTTGGACGGCCGGCCGGCTGGACCGGTTGCACGCCCGGATCGACGCGGCCCGGGCGGCGCTGGACGCGCAGCTGGTCCGCCGGGCGTCGGTGGCGATGGAGCTGGCGACCTCGTCGCTGCTGGACCCGGCGGCGTCGCTGCTGCTGCTGGACGCGGCGCACGCGGCCCGGCAGGCCGACGACGAGCAGCGCGAGGTGGCGGAGAGCCAGCTGAGCCTGGCGCTGCGGGCGGTGCTGGCCGAGCCGGAGCAGGTGGCGGCGCTGGTGGCGGAGCCGGGCGGCGACGAGGCCGTGAGGGACCTCACGGCGGCGGTGCGGCGGGTGCCGATGGCGCGCCGGTTCCACAACGACGCGGTGCGGGCGGCCCGGGCTGTGCGCCAGCACCGGCTGGTGCGGTACTTCCGGCTGGCGGGCAAGGCGCCCTTCCCGATGGCCTTCGAGATGGACGACGCGCCGCCTCCGGCGCTCACCCCGGAGGGCGCTCCGGCCTGACGCCCGGATAGGGCCTGTTTGTCGCATCCGGTGGGGCGGGCTGGACTTGGTGGCGCATGGATGCGTCAATTCATGCGCCTACCATAGGGCGATAGCACTGGTTCATCTTCGAGTGAGGTCTCACGTGTCCACCACCCCCACCACCGCAGACCAGCCGCAGATCGGCACCGCCCGGGTGAAGCGCGGCATGGCCGAGCAGCTCAAGGGCGGTGTGATCATGGACGTGGTCAACGCCGAGCAGGCCAAGATCGCCGAGGACGCCGGCGCTGTCGCCGTCATGGCGCTGGAGCGGGTCCCGGCCGACATCCGCAAGGACGGCGGCGTCGCCCGCATGTCGGACCCCAACATGATCGAGGAGATCATCGAGGCGGTCTCGATCCCGGTCATGGCCAAGTCCCGCATCGGCCACTTCGTCGAGGCCCAGGTCCTGCAGTCGCTCGGTGTCGACTACATCGACGAGTCCGAGGTCCTGACCCCGGCCGACGAGGTCAACCACTCGGACAAGTGGGCCTTCACCACCCCCTTCGTCTGCGGCGCCACCAACCTGGGCGAGGCCCTGCGCCGCATCGCCGAGGGCGCGGCCATGATCCGCTCGAAGGGCGAGGCCGGCACCGGCAACGTCGTCGAGGCGGTCCGCCACCTGCGCCAGATCAAGAACGAGATCGGCCAGCTGCGCGCCCTGGACCACAACGAGCTGTACGCCGCCGCCAAGGAGCTGCGCGCCCCGTACGAGCTGGTCAAGGAGGTCGCCGAGCTCGGGAAGCTGCCGGTCGTGCTGTTCTCCGCCGGTGGCGTGGCCACCCCGGCCGACGCCGCGCTGATGCGCCAGCTGGGCGCCGAGGGCGTCTTCGTCGGCTCCGGCATCTTCAAGTCGGGCGACCCGGCCAAGCGCGCCGCCGCCATCGTGAAGGCCACCACCTTCTTCGACGACCCGAAGATCATCGCGGACGCCTCGCGCAACCTCGGCGAGGCCATGGTCGGCATCAACTGCGACACCCTGCCGGAGACCGAGCGCTACGCCAACCGCGGCTGGTAATCGCTTCCCCCGCACCGAGCCGGCCCGCCGCAGCGCCTCGGCGCGCGGCGGGCCGCGCCACGCACTCCCCCAGAAGATCGAACGAGGTTGAAGACCGTGAGCACTCCCGTCATCGGCGTCCTCGCCCTGCAGGGCGACGTCCGTGAGCACCTGGTGGCGCTGGCCGAGGCCGACGCGCTCGCCCGTCCGGTGCGCCGCGCCGAGGAGCTGGCCGAGGTCGACGCGCTGGTCATCCCCGGCGGTGAGTCCACCACCATGTCCAAGCTGGCCCTGCTGTTCGACGTGATGCAGCCGCTGCGCGAGCGGGTCGCCGCCGGGATGCCGGTGTACGGCACCTGCGCGGGCATGATCATGCTGGCGGACAAGATCCTCGACGGCCGTGAGGACCAGGAGACCGTCGGCGGCATCGACATGACCGTGCGGCGCAACGCCTTCGGCCGCCAGAACGAGTCCTTCGAGTCCGGGATCGCCTTCGACGGCCTGGGCGACGCGCCGGTGCACGGCGTGTTCATCCGCGCGCCCTGGGTCGAGGCCGTCGGCGCCGGCGTGCAGGTGCTGGCCGAGCTCCCCGCCGCGGACGGCCCGGAGAGCCGCATCGTCGCGGTGCGCCAGGGGAACCTGCTGGCCACGTCGTTCCACCCGGAGCTCACCGGCGACCACCGGGTGCACGCCTACTTCGTACGGATGGTCGAGGAGCACCTCGCCGCGTAGCCCGCGGGGCCGTGTGCTGACCGTGTGCTCCTCACCGGTGACGACACCGGTAAGATCTCATCTGTTTCATTTCCATTTGGCGACGTAAAGGAGCTGGCGATGTCCGGCCACTCTAAGTGGGCTACCACCAAGCACAAGAAGGCCGTGATCGACGCCAAGCGCGGCAAGCTCTTCGCCAAGATGATCAAGAACATCGAGGTGGCGGCGCGTACCGGCGGTCCCGACCCGCAGGGCAACCCGACCCTCTACGACGCCATCCAGAAGGCGAAGAAGAGCTCGGTCCCGATCGACAACATCAACCGCGCCGTCAAGCGCGGTGGCGGTCTGGAGGCCGGCGGCGCCGACTACCAGACCATCATGTACGAGGGCTACGGCCCGAACGGCGTCGCGGTCCTGATCGAGTGCCTCACCGACAACCGCAACCGCGCCGCCTCCGACGTGCGCGTCGCCATGACCCGCAACGGCGGCTCGATGGCCGACCCGGGCTCGGTGTCCTACCTGTTCACCCGCAAGGGCGTCGTGATCGTGCCCAAGGCCGACGGCGTGGACGAGGACAAGCTCTTCGAGGTCGTCCTCGACCAGGAGCCCGAGGAGATCAACGACCTCGGCGACTCGTTCGAGATCGTCTCCGAGGCCTCCAAGATGGTCGCCGTGCGCACCGCGCTGGTGGACGCCGGCGTCGACTACGACTCGGCCGAGGCCAACTTCCTCCCGAGCATGCAGGTCGAGCTGGACGTCGACGGCGCCCGCAAGATCCTCAAGCTGATCGACGCGCTGGAGGACAGCGACGACGTGCAGAACGTCTTCGCCAACTTCGACATCTCCGACGAGGTCGGTGCGCAGCTCGACGCCGAGTGAGTCACCCGGTGACCGGTCCGGCGTGACCGTTCTCACTTCCCGGCCCGGTGGTCCCTGGACCACCGGGCCGGTGTCGTCGGTCGGGTTGTCCGACCGGGACGGTAGCCTTCGCAGGTCGAGGACGAGAGGCGGGGCGTGACGTGCGGGTACTGGGCGTGGACCCGGGGCTGACCAGGTGCGGTGTCGGCGTGGTCGAGGGCACGCCGGGGCGGCCGCTGCGGATGGTCGGGGTCGGCGTGGTGCGCACGCCCGCGGACGCCGAGATCGGGCCGCGGCTGCTGCTGGTCGAGCAGGGCATCGAGGCGTGGCTCGACGAGCACCGGCCCGACCTGGTCGCCGTCGAGCGGGTCTTCGCCCAGCACAACGTGCGGACGGTGATGGGCACCGCCCAGGCCAGCGCGGTCGCGATGCTGTGCGCCACCCGGCGCGGCATCCCGGTCACCCTGCACACCCCGAGCGAGGTCAAGGCCGCCGTCACCGGCTCGGGCCGGGCCGACAAGGCGCAGGTCACCGCCATGGTGCAGCGCCTGCTGCGGCTGGACGCCCCGCCGAAGCCGGCCGACGCCGCCGACGCGCTGGCGCTGGCCATCTGCCACATCTGGCGCGGCCGGACGACGAACCGGCTGGAGGCCGCGATCCAGGCGGCCCGCGCCACCCCCCAGAGAGGAAGCATCCGGTGATCGCCTTCGTACAAGGACCCGTGGCAGCCATCTCCACCGGGCTCGCGGTCGTCGAGGTCGGCGGGGTCGGCATGGCGGTGCAGTGCACGCCGAACACGCTGGCCGGGCTGCGGCTGGGCGAGCCGGTCCGGCTCGCGACCTCGCTGGTCGTCCGGGAGGACTCGCTGACGCTGTTCGGCTTCGCCGACGACGACGAGCGGGCCGTGTTCGAGATCCTGCAGGCCGCGCCGGGCGTCGGGCCCAAGCTGGCGCAGGCGATCCTCGGCGTGCACAGTCCGGACGCGCTCCGGCTGGCGGTGGCGAGCGGGGACGAGAAGGCGCTGGTGGCGGTGCCCGGTATCGGCAAGGCCAAGGCGGCCAAGCTGCTGCTGGAGTACAAGGACAAGCTGGGCGCTCCGCACGGCAGCGTCCCGGCGCAGAAGCCGCTCGCCGCCGGGCCCGCGCCGTGGAGCGAGCAGCTGCACTCCGCGCTGGTCGGCCTCGGGTACGCGCCGCGGGAGGCGGACGAGGCGGTCGCCGCCGTCGCCCCGGAGGCGGAGGCGCAGGCCGTCACCGACGTCGGTGCCCTGCTGAAGGCCGCGCTGCGCACCCTGAACCGGGCCCGCTGAAACCCACCTGACGATCTGTCCGTTTGTCGACATTGGAGCCCCCGCTGATGACCCCGTACGACTCCGACCCGGCGGCCGACCGGCTGGTCACGGCCGCCGCCGACGGCGAGGACCAGGCGGTCGAGGCGGCGCTGCGGCCCAAGCTGCTGGAGGAGTTCATCGGCCAGGAGCGGGTGCGCGAGCAGCTGTCGCTGGTGCTCCAGGCCGCCCGCAAGCGCGGCGCCGCGCCGGACCACGTCCTGCTGAGCGGCCCGCCCGGGCTCGGCAAGACGACCCTGTCGATGATCATCGCGGCCGAGCTGGGCGCGCCGATCCGGATCACCTCCGGGCCGGCCATCCAGCACGCGGGCGACCTCGCGGCGATCCTCTCCTCGCTCACCGAGGGGGAGGTGCTCTTCCTCGACGAGATCCACCGGATGTCCCGCCCGGCCGAGGAGATGCTCTACATGGCGATGGAGGACTTCCGGGTCGACGTGATCGTCGGCAAGGGCCCGGGGGCCACCGCCATCCCGCTGGAGCTGCCGCCCTTCACCCTGGTCGGCGCCACCACCCGGGCCGGCCTGCTGCCGCCGCCGCTGCGGGACCGCTTCGGCTTCACCGGGCACATGGAGTTCTACGCGCCCGCCGAGCTCAAGCGGGTGGTGCACCGCTCGGCCGCGCTGCTGGACGTGGAGATCGACCCGGCCGGCGCGGCCGAGATCGCCGGGCGCTCGCGCGGCACCCCGCGCATCGCCAACCGGCTGCTGCGCCGGGTGCGCGACTACGCCCAGGTCCGGCACGACGGCGTGGTCAACGCCGGGATCGCGGCCCAGGCGCTGGACGTCTACGAGGTCGACGCCCGCGGCCTGGACCGGCTGGACCGCGCGGTGCTGGACGCGCTGCTGCGGCTGTTCGGCGGCGGACCGGTCGGTTTGTCGACACTGGCGGTCGCGGTCGGTGAGGAGGCCGAGACGGTCGAGGAGGTCGCCGAGCCGTTCCTGGTGCGCGAGGGCCTGCTCGCCCGCACCCCGCGCGGCCGGATCGCCACCGCCGCCGCCTGGCAGCACCTCGGGATGACCCCGCCGGTCCAGACCACTCGGGGTGCCGTCCCGGCCCAGACCGAACTCTTCCCGCCGGACGAGGGCTGAACGGGTGATGAGCGGTCCCCGGTTCCCGCAGGGCCCCGGTACCGGGCCGGGCGGAGATGCCGGGGGAGAAGTCCGGGGAAACTGTGCAGGCGGAGGGTCGCCACTTTCGGCGACAGGATGCGATGCTTGGCGTTGTCCGATCAGTTCGGGGTCGCCTAGACTCCGCCGGACCGCCCCTCTCACCTGACGGGCCGACCAATACCACACAGGCCGCCGACCGGCGACCCGTAAAGGACCCTGGCTGCAGTGAACTTCATCATCCTTCTCCTCCCGATCATCGCGATCGTGCTCATGTTCCGGTCGCAGAAGAAGCGCCAGCAGCAGATGCAGAGCATGCAGACCTCGCTGGAGCCCGGAGCGGGAGTGCGCACCATCGGCGGTCTGTACGCCCAGGTGAAGGCGGTCCACGACGAGACCGTCGAGCTGGAGATCGCGCCCGGCGTGTTCGCCCACTTCACCAAGAGCGCGGTCGCGGCCGTCCTGGACGCCCAGGAGTACGACGCGATCATCAACGGCCGCCCCGCCGAGGACGAGCTGTCCGAGCCGGAGGACGCGGACGCCGACGCCGCGCCGGTCGAGGATAAGCCGCTGACGCTCACCAAGGACAGCGCCGAGAAGGGCGATGTCGAGGGCGGGGCTCCCGCGAGCAAGTAGTACGGACGGGCAACCCGCCCGGCCGCGCGGCGCAGTGCCGCGAGCCCACAGGACCTCAGGGCCGCAGATCCGCCATGCCCCCGTTCCGCCACGAGCCGGACGGGGGTCCGGTCGGCGAAGTGGCATGGACAGGGAGAAACGAGCAAGGTGGCAACACCCAAGTCGCGCCCGCGCGACGGCTACCCAGGGCGGGCGCTGGCCCTCATCCTGGTCGTCACCGTCGGACTGGTCGCCCTCATGTTCGGGACGGGCAACACCAAGCCCCGCCTCGGGATCGACCTCGCCGGCGGTACCAGCATCACGCTGACCGCGAGGTCGACCGACCCCAAGGCGATCAACAAGTCCAACATGGACATCGCCACCGGGATCATCGAGCGCCGGGTCAACGGGATGGGTGTCTCCGAGGCGGAGGTCCAGACCCAGGGCTCGGACACGATCATCGTGAACATCCCCAAGGGTGGGGACAAGGAGAACGCGGCCGACAAGGTCGGCACCACCGCGAAGCTCTTCTTCCGCCCGGTCCTGGCCGTGGCGCCCAGCGGTCTCCAGATCCCGGCGCCCACCGCCACCCCGTCCGCCGGCGCCTCCGGCACCCCGGCCGCGGCCCCCTCGGCCACCGGTTCGGCCGCTCCCAGCGCCGCTGCCTCCGGCACGCCGTCCGCGGCCGCCGCCGGCACCCCCGGCGCGAGCGCGAGCGCCACCAAGCAGGGCCGCTCGGTCGGTGAGGCCCTCGCGGCCGACGCGAGCCCCTCCACCGCCGCCACCGGCGTGACCGCCGCCGCCAGTGGTGCCGCGAGCGCCCCGGCCTCCGGCGCGCCCTCCGCGGCCGCCTCCGGCGCCCCGAGCGCCCCCGCCACGGCCCCCAACCCGGCCGACCTCGCCGCCGGGCTGACCACGGGCACCGTGCCGCCGGAGCTCCAGGCCGCGTTCGCCACCCTCGACTGCACCAAGCCCGACCAGCGCCAGCAGCTGGGCGTGGCGCAGCCCGAGGACAAGGCCGTCGTCGCCTGCTCCCAGAAGCCCGAGAAGGGCGGCGCCTACTCCAAGCTCGTCCTCGGCCCGGTGGCCGTGAAGGGCTCGGACGTCTCCAAGGCCCAGCCCAGCCTGGACACCCAGCAGGGCAACGGCTGGCAGGTGCAGCTCCAGTTCAACGGCAAGGGCACCGACGACTTCGCCGCCATCACCGGCAAGCTGGCCGCGCTGCCGGACCCGAGCAACCAGTTCGCCATCGTGCTGGACAACGAGGTCGTCTCCCACCCGTTCGTGCGCGGTGCCATCCCCGGCGGCACCGCCGTCATCTCCGGCACCTTCAGCCAGGCCGAGGCGCAGGACCTGTCCAACGTCCTCAGCTACGGCGCCCTGCCGCTGGAGTTCAACCAGGGTGACGTCACCACCGTCTCCCCGCAGCTCGGCTCCGACCAGCTCAAGGCCGGTCTGATCGCCGGCGCGATCGGCATGCTGCTGGTGGTCGCCTACTCGGTGGTCTACTACCGCGGCCTCGGCCTGGTCTCGATCGCCGGTCTGATCGTCTCGGCGATCCTGACCTACTCGATCATGAGCCTGC
The DNA here is from genome assembly GCF_042887525.1 of Kitasatospora sp. NPDC057936. Classification (NCBI taxonomy): domain Bacteria; kingdom Bacillati; phylum Actinomycetota; class Actinomycetes; order Kitasatosporales; family Streptomycetaceae; genus Kitasatospora; species Kitasatospora sp. NPDC057936. The sequence continues at coordinate 14,986 of NZ_JBHVPD010000038.1, read as the reverse complement.
TCGGCGGCGGGATCGGCTTCGCGCTGAACCTGCCGGCGGTCTGCGGTGCGATCGTCGCGATCGGCATCACCGCCGACTCGTTCATCGTGTACTTCGAGCGCATCCGCGACGAGGTCCGCGAGGGCGCCCCGCTGCGCCCGGCGGTCCAGCGGGCCTGGCCGCGCGCCCGGCGCACCATCCTGGTGTCGGACTTCGTGTCGTTCCTCTGTGCCGCGGTGCTCTACATCGTCTCCGTCGGCAAGGTGCAGGGCTTCGCCTTCACCCTGGGTCTGACCACCGCGCTCGACGTCGTCGTGATCTTCCTCTTCACCAAGCCGATGATCACCCTGCTGGCCCGCCGGAAGTTCTTCTCCGACGGCCACCCGTGGTCCGGCCTGGACCCGAAGCGGCTGGGCGCCCGCCCGCCGCTGCGCAGCAGCCGTCGCCGTAGCCCCTCCTCTGCCGCCGTGAAGGAGGCCTGACACCGTGTCACGCTTCTCCAATCTGGGACACCGGCTCTACCAGGGCGAGATCAGCTTCGATTTCGTCGGCCGCCGCAAGGTCTGGTACTCGATCTCCGGCGTGATCGTGCTGGTCGCGGCGATCGGCCTGGCCATGGGCCTGCACCTGGGCATCGAGTTCAAGGGCGGCTCGGTCTACACCGTGACCAAGCCGGGCCTGAGCGTCTCGCAGGCGCAGACCACGGCCGACGAGGTCGTGTCCTCGCACCCGCTGGTGCAGTCCACGGACAACAACAAGATCCGCATCCAGGTCAGCACCGACGAGGCGAAGAGCTCGGACGAGATCCGCTCGCAGCTCGCCCAGAAGTTCTCCGTGCCGCTGGACACCGTCGAGGCCCAGGTGATCGGCCCCAGCTGGGGCAAGCAGATCTCCCAGAAGGCGCTCACCGGTCTGATCGTCTTCATGATCCTGGTGACGATCTACCTGGCGATCGCGTTCGAGTGGCGGATGGCGGTGGCCGCCCTGGTCGCCCTCATCCACGACCTCCTGATCACCATCGGCGTGTACGCCCTGGTGGGCTTCGAGGTCACCCCCGGTACGGTGATCGGCTTCCTGACGATCCTCGGGTACTCGCTCTACGACACGGTCGTCGTCTTCGACACCGTGAAGGAGAACACCAAGGGGCTCACCAAGCAGAACAAGCTCACCTACAGCGAGGCGGCCAACGCGGGCCTCAACCAGACCCTGGTGCGTTCGCTCAACACCACCGTGGTCGCCCTGCTGCCGGTCGCCGCGCTGCTGTTCATCGGTGGCGGCATCCTGGGTGCCGGCACGCTGAACGACATCTCGCTCGCGCTGTTCATCGGCCTCGCGGCCGGTGCGTACTCCTCGATCTGCGTCGCCACCCCGCTGCTGGCGCAGCTCAAGGAGGAGCAGCCGCAGATGAAGGCGCTGCGCAAGCGGGTCCTGCAGCACCGCGCCAGCCAGGCGGCCAAGGCCGAGGCGGCCGGGGGCGTCGAGGACGCGCAGGGCGAGGAGCCCGCGGACGAGCCGGCCGGTATGGTCGGTCAGCGCGGCCGGTCGGCCGGCACCTCGCGTGCCAAGGGCCGTCCGTCCACCAAGCGCTGAGCCCCGACCCGAAGGACAGGACACCGTGACCACCGCCGACACCGCACTGGCCGAGCTGCTGAACAGCCGGATCCGGGACGTCCCGGACTACCCGAAGCCGGGTGTGCTGTTCAAGGACATCGCGCCGCTGCTCGCCGACGCCGAGGCCTTCGGCGCCCTCACCCGCGCGCTCGCGGAGCGGGCGCAGGAGCTCGGGGCGACGAAGGTGGTCGGGCTGGAGGCGCGCGGCTTCGTGCTGGCGGCTCCGGCGGCCTTCGCGGCCGGGCTGGGCTTCGTGCCGATCCGCAAGGCCGGCAAGCTGCCCGGCGAGGTGTTCCGGCGCTCGTACGAGCTGGAGTACGGCTCGGCGACGCTGGAGGTGCAGTGCGACGCCTTCGCGCCCGGTGAGCGGGTGCTGGTGGTGGACGACGTGCTGGCCACCGGTGGGACCATCGGCGCCTCGCTGGACCTGGTGAAGGAGGCGGGCGCCGAGCTGGCGGGCGTCGTCGTGCTGATGGAGCTGGGTTTCCTGGACGGCCGCGAGCGGCTGGCCGGTCACCTCGGCGGGGCTCCGCTGGAGACCCTGGTCACGGTCTGAGGGGCCTGCGGGACCTGAGTGACAGGCGGCGGTCGGATCATCCGACCGCCGCCTTCGCGTGTCCCCACCCGGGCGGCTGAACACCCGAGCGCCCGGCTCGGTACCATGAAGATTCATCCCCTCCCGGTTGTGCGCTGGTGGCGCGGCCCGCGAGGGGCCGGCCCGGTGCCCCGAGGAGTGTCCTTGCCCGACGAGGTTGTGCCCACGGCCGCAGCGGCCGCCCCCGAAGACCGTCCCACGCCCTCGGGGGCCACCCCGGCACGCCCGGCGCCGACCTCCTCGCGTTCGTTCCCGCCCACCGGACGGGGCTCCACCACCGGCGGCATGCGCGCCCGCCTGGCCCGCCTCGGCGGCCAGCGCTCCAGCGTGCTCAACCCCGTCCTGGAGCCGCTGTTCCGCTCGATCCGGGCGAACGACCCGAAGGCCGACCCGGTGCTGCTGCGCGACATCGAGCGCGCCTACGCGGTGGCCGAGAAGTGGCACCGCGGCCAGAAGCGCAAGAGCGGCGACCCGTACATCACCCACCCGCTGGCCGTCGCGACCATCCTGGCCGAGCTCGGCATGGACGCCCCGACCCTGATGGCCGGGCTGCTGCACGACACCGTCGAGGACACCGACTACGGCCTGGAGACCCTGCGCAAGGACTTCGGCGACTCGGTGGCCCTGCTGGTCGACGGCGTCACCAAGCTCGACCGGGTCAAGTTCGGCGAGGCCGCGCAGGCCGAGACCGTCCGCAAGATGGTCGTCGCGATGGCCAAGGACCCGCGTGTCCTGGTGATCAAGCTGGCCGACCGCCTGCACAACATGCGCACGATGCGCTACCTCAAGCGGGAGAAGCAGGAGAAGAAGGCCCGCGAGACGCTGGAGATCTACGCCCCGCTGGCGCACCGGCTGGGCATGAACACCATCAAGTGGGAGCTGGAGGACCTCGCCTTCGCGATCCTCTACCCCAAGATGTACGACGAGATCGTCCGGCTGGTCGCCGAGCGCGCCCCCAAGCGGGACGAGTACCTGGCGACCGTCATCGACCAGGTCCAGGGCGACCTGCGCGGCGCCCGGATCACCGCCTCCGTCACCGGACGGCCGAAGCACTACTACTCGGTCTACCAGAAGATGATCGTCCGGGGCCGGGACTTCGCCGAGATCTACGACCTGGTGGGCATCCGGGTCCTGGTCGACACCGTCCGCGACTGCTACGCGGCGCTGGGCACCATCCACGCGCGGTGGAACCCGGTGCCGGGGCGGTTCAAGGACTACATCGCGATGCCCAAGTTCAACATGTACCAGTCGCTGCACACGACGGTGATCGGGCCCGGCGGCAAGCCCGTCGAGCTCCAGATCCGCACCTTCGACATGCACCGGCGGGCCGAGTACGGCATCGCCGCGCACTGGAAGTACAAGCAGCGCGCGGTGGCCGGCGCCTCCAAGGTCCGCACCGACACGCCGACCCAGGTCCGCAAGGACGACAAGGCCGGCGCCGTCAACGAGATGGCCTGGCTGCGGCAGCTGCTGGACTGGCAGAAGGAGACCGCCGACCCGGGCGAGTTCCTGGAGTCGCTGCGCTTCGACCTGGCCAGCAACGAGGTCTTCGTCTTCACCCCCAAGGGCGACGTGATAGCCCTGCCGGCCGGTGCGACCCCGGTCGACTTCGCCTTCGCGGTGCACACCGAGGTCGGTTACCGGACCATCGGCGCCCGGGTGAACGGCCGGCTGGTGCCGCTGGAGTCGACCCTGGAGAACGGCGACGCCGTCGAGGTGTTCACCTCCAAGGCGGAGAATGCCGGCCCCTCGCGGGACTGGCTGGGCTTCGTCAAGTCGCCGCGCGCCCGCAACAAGATCCGCGCCTGGTTCTCCAAGGAGCGCCGCGAGGAGGCGATCGAGCACGGCAAGGAGGCGATCGTCCGGGCGATGCGCAAGCAGGGCCTGCCGATCCAGCGGATCCTGACCGGCGACTCGCTGGTCACGCTGGCCCACGAGATGCGCTACCCCGACATCTCCTCGCTCTACGCCGCGATCGGCGAGGGGCACGTCGCCGCGCAGAACATCGTCCAGAAGCTGGTCCAGGCGCTCGGCGGCGAGGAGGGTGCCACCGAGGACCTGGCCGAGACCGCGACCCCGACGCACGACCGGCGGGCCGTGCGCCGCCGGGCCAAGGGCGACCCGGGCGTGATCGTCAAGGGCGTCGAGGACGTCTGGGTCAAGCTGTCCCGCTGCTGCACCCCGGTGCCGGGCGACCCGATCGTCGGCTTCGTGACCCGCGGCAACGGCGTCTCGGTGCACCGCGCCGACTGCGTCAACGTCGAGGCGCTGAGCCAGCAGCCCGAGCGGATGATCGACGTCGAGTGGGCCGCCACCCAGTCCTCGGTCTTCCTGGTCGCGATCCAGGTCGAGGCGCTGGACCGCTCGCGCCTGCTCTCGGACGTCACCCGGGTGCTCTCGGACCAGCACGTCAACATCCTGTCGGCGGCGGTGCAGACCTCGCGCGACAGGGTCGCGATGAGCCGCTTCACCTTCGAGATGGGCGACCCGAAGCACCTCGGCCACGTGCTCAAGGCCGTCCGCGGCGTCGAGGGCGTCTACGACGTCTACCGCGTCACCTCGGCCCGCAAGTGACGTAGACGACGCCCGCGCCGCAGGCAGCGCGGGCGTCGCGGGGCATGAGGAAGGCCCCCGGGGCTCTTGGAATCCAAGAGCCCCGGGGGCCTTCGCCGTTCAGCGCGCCGAGGGGATCAGGCGCTGAACTCGTCCTGGCTCTTGTGGGCCTGCTCCAGCAGCTCCTGGACGCCGGCCAGCTCCTTCTCCAGCTTGGTGACCTTGGAGGCGTTGCCGGCGGCGCGGGCCTTGTCCAGGTCGGCCTGGATCTTGTCGGCCTTGGCCTGGAAGAGGCCGACCATGCCGGCCGCGCGGGCCTTGGCCTCCGGGTTGGAGCGCTTCCACTCGCTGTCCTCGGCCTCGCGGATCGCCCGCTCGACCGCGTTCAGCCGGCCGTCCAGCTTCGGACGGGCGTCGCGCGGCACGTGCCCGATCGCCTCCCAGCGCTCGTTGACCTCGCGCAGCGCGGCCTTGGCGGCCTTGAGGTCGGTGATCGGCAGGATCGCCTCGGCCTCGACCGCCAGCGCCTCCTTGAGCTTCTGGTTCTCCACCTGCTCGGCGTCCCGCTCGCTGAACACCGCGGAACGGGCCTGGAAGAAGACGTCCTGCGCGCCGCGGAACCGCGCCCACAGCTCGTCCTCGACGTCCCGCTGGGCGCGCCCGGCGGCCTTCCAGCGCGCCATCAGGTCGCGGTAGCGGGCCGCGGTGTCGCCCCACTCGGTGGACGAGGACAGCGCCTCGGCCTCGGTGACCAGCGACTCCTTGGTCTGCCGGGCCTGCTCGCGCTCGTTGTCCAGCGCCGCGAAGTGCGACTTGCGGTGCTTGGAGAAGACCGAGCGGGCGTGCGAGAAGCGGTGCCACAGCTCGTCGTCGCTCTTGCGGTCCAGGCGGGGCAGGCCCTTCCAGGTGTCCACCAGGGCGCGCAGCCGGTCGCCGGCCTCCCGCCACTGGGTGGACTCGGCGAGCTGCTCGGCCTCCGCGACCAGCGCCTCCTTGGCGGTGCGGGTCTCGTCCTGGGCCTTGGCCCGGGCGGCCTTGCGCTCCTCGCGCCGGGTCTCGATCTCACCGGCCAGCGTGTCCAGCCGCTTGGCCAGGGCCTCCAGGTCGCCCACCGCGTGCCCCTCGGTCACCTGCGCGCGCAGGTGCTCCAGCGCGGTCTGGGCGTCCTTGGCGGCCAGGTCGGTGGTGCGCACCCGCTTCTCCAGCAGGCCGATCTCCACCTCGATGCCCTGGTACTTGCGCTCGAAGTAGGCCAGGGCCTCCTCGGGCGAGCCGGCCTGCCAGGAACCCACGACGCGTTCGCCGTCGGCCGTCCTGACGTAGACCGTGCCCTGCTCGTCGACACGGCCCCACGGGTCGCTGCTCATAGCGCGTCCTCCACATGACGTCGCGCCCGCGCCGGGGCGGCGCGCGTCCGTCGTCCACAGTTGATGTGCGGCGGACCGAAGAAGTCCGCCGTCCCCGTCCGCCGTGTCCTGCTCGCCGAGGGTGACGGCTAAGGCGGGTCCGGGCACCCTACACAACGCCAACATAGGCGACCAGGCCCGGTGCTGTCCGCATCCGGGCCGGGCGATTTCGGGCCGGGGCCGCGCCGGAGCGCGCTCGGGAGCGCGCCGGGGCGGGCCCCGGGGTTCGTCAACCCTTGGCCGTGGTCACCGAGTTGAGGGTGACGTCGGCCATCGGGTGGCCGTCCGGGCGGCCCTCCAGGGTGCCCGCGGCGGCGATCTTCTGCAGCACGTCCAGGCCCCCGGTGATCTTGCCGAAGGGGGTGTACTTCGGGTCGAGCTGGGTGTCCTTGTAGACCAGGAAGAACTGGCTCCCGTTGGTCCCCGGGCCGGAGTTGGCCATCGCCACGGTGCCGGCCGGGTAGGTCGCGCCGGCCAGGTTCTCGTCGGCGAACTTGTAGCCGGGGCCGCCCATGCCACCCGGCACGGTCGCGCTGGCGGTCGGGTCGCCGCACTGGAGCACGAAGATGCCGCCCGTGGTGAGGCGGTGGCACTTGGTGTGGTCGAAGTACTGCTCGCCGGACAGGAAGGCGAAGGAGTTCGCCGCGTGCGGGGCCTTGGCCGCGTCCAGCGCGATCGTCACCTTGCCGCAGTTGGTGTCCAGCGTCGCCGTGTAGGTGCCCGAGGCGTCGAGCGTCATGGCCGGCTCGGCCTGCCACTGCTTGCCGTTCGGCTTGCCCGGCGCCGGGTCCGTGCAGCCCTCGACCGGCTTGCGGGTCGGCGCGGGCGGCGCGCTGGCGTCGGTCGCCGCGGGCTGCGTCGGCGCGGCCTGGGCGGTGCTCGACTTGTCCTTGTCGTCCGAGCCGAAGGCGCCCGTGGCGAAGAGGGTGCCGCCGCCGGCCAGGACCACCACGGCGAGCGAGGCGCCGAGGATCGTGTTGCGGCGCTTGCGGGCACTCGCCGCCGCGACGCGGCGCTCCATCTGGCGCTCGTACTTCTCGCGGGCGAGCTGCCGCCGCCGCTGTTCGCTGCTGACCACCGGCCGTGTCTCCTGAACGATGTGCGCTGGGCCTCCCGCCCGATCGCGGGCGAGGAGGGATGGTGAAGGATTCCGGAGCGGATCATCGCATCCATCGGCGGCCAAGTGTAGGGACCCGGCCCGTAAGAAGGCGGTGAACCTGTCAGGCGAACCGCGCCCGGCACCCCAATCTGGTTCGCAACCGGACCCGCACCGCCGGTAGGCTGCCCCTAAATCACTCTTGGCAGCATCCGTACTGGCAGCCGTCACAGCCTGTCGCCGCACACCGAAGGACGCGCGTGTTCATCGCCGGATTCCCCGCTGGAGCCTGGGGCACCAACTGCTACCTGGTCGCGCCGGGGCCCGGTGAGGAGTGCGTCATCGTCGATCCCGGCCACCAGGCCGCCGCCGGCGTCGAGGAACTGGTCCGCGAGCACCGGCTGAAGCCCGTCGCCGTGCTGCTCACCCACGGCCACATCGACCACGTCGCCTCGGTGGTCCCGGTCTGCGGCGCCCGCGGCGTCCCGGCCTGGATCCACCCCGAGGACCGGTACATGATGGCCGACCCGGAGAAGGCGCTCGGCCGCTCCCTGGGCACCCAGCTGATGGGCGAGCTCACCGTCGGCGAGCCCGACGACGTCCGCGAGCTCACCGACGGCAGCGTGCTGGAGCTGGCCGGCCTGCGGCTCACCGTGGACCACGCCCCGGGCCATACCGGGGGGTCGGTGACCTTCCGGACGCCCGGAGCCGAGGACCTCCCCCCGGTGCTCTTCTCGGGCGACCTGCTGTTCGCCGGCTCCATCGGGCGCACCGACCTCCCGGGCGGGGACAGCGAGGCGATCATGCGGTCGCTGGCCCGGGTGTGCCTGCCCCTCGACGATTCCACCGTGGTCCTCTCCGGCCACGGCGGTCAGACCACCATCGGCCGCGAGCGCGCCACCAACCCCTACCTCCGACAGGCAGCGGGGGCGGCCGGCGCCCCGGCTTTCCCGCGACGAGGAATGTGACGGAAGAGAAGTTGAGCACCTTCACCGCCCCCAAGGGCACCTACGACCTGCTGCCCCCCAGCTCCGCGACCTTCCTGGCGATCCGCGAGCGCATCGCCGCGCCCGCCCGCCGGGCCGGTTACGGCTACATCGAGACCCCGGTCTTCGAGGACGTGAAGCTGTTCTCCCGCGGCGTCGGCGAGTCCACCGACATCGTGACCAAGGAGATGTTCTCCCTCACCAAGCGCGGCAAGGAGGACCTCGCGCTGCGCCCCGAGGGCACCGCCTCGGTGCTGCGCGCCGCGCTCCAGGCCAACCTGCACAAGCTGGGCAACCTGCCGGTCAAGCTCTGGTACTCCGGCTCGTACTACCGCTACGAGCGCCCGCAGGCCGGCCGCTACCGCCAGTTCTCCCAGGTCGGCGCCGAGGCGATCGGCGCCGAGGACCCGGCGCTGGACGCCGAGCTGATCATCCTCGCCGACGACGCGTTCCGCTCGCTGGGCCTGTCGAACTACACGCTGCTGCTCAACAGCCTCGGCGACAAGCAGTGCCGCCCGGTCTACCGCGCCGCCCTGATCGACTTCCTCTCCGGCCTCGACCTGGACGAGGAGACCCGCCGCCGCGCCGAGATCAACCCGCTGCGCGTCCTCGACGACAAGCGCGAGTCCGTCCAGGAGCAGCTCGTCGGCGCGCCGATGCTGCGCGACTTCCTGTGCGAGGACTGCAAGGCGTACGACGAGAAGGTCCGCGAGCTGCTCACCGCCAACGGCGTCGCGTTCACCGACGACCCCAAGCTCGTGCGCGGCCTGGACTACTACACCCGCACCACCTTCGAGTTCGTGCACAACGGCCTCGGCGCCCAGTCCGCGATCGGCGGCGGCGGCCGCTACGACGGCCTGTCCGAGATGATCGGCGGCCCGGCGCTGCCGTCCGTCGGCTGGGCCCTCGGCGTGGACCGCACCTACCTCGCGCTGGAGGCCGAGGGCGTCGTCCTCGACCTGCCGGCCGCCACCTCCGTCTACGCCGTCGCGCTCGGCGAGGAGGCCAAGAACCTGCTGTTCGCCAAGGTGGTCGAGCTGCGCCGGGCCGGCGTCGCCACCGACCTCGCCTTCGGCGTCAAGAGCATCAAGAACGCCATGAAGTCCGCCGACCGGTCCGGCGCCCGCTTCGCCCTGATCGCCGGGGACCGGGACCTCGCCGAGGGCGTCGTCCAGCTCAAGGACATGAGCACCGGCGAGCAGTCCCCCGTCGCCCTCGACGCACTCGTCACCACCCTGAAGGAGAAGCAGCTGTGATCCGCACGCACGACGCGGGCACGCTCCGCCCGGAGCACGCAGGCACCACCGTCACCCTGGCCGGCTGGGTCGCCCGCCGCCGCGACCACGGCGGCGTGGCCTTCATCGACCTGCGCGACGCCTCCGGCACCGTGCAGATCGTGGTCCGCGACCTGGACTCGGTGCACGGCCTTCGCGCCGAGTACTGCGTCAAGGTCGTCGGCGACGTCCGGGTGCGCCCCGAGGGCAACGAGAACCCCGACATCCCGACCGGCGCCGTCGAGGTCGTCGTCAGCGACATCGAGGTCCTCTCCGAGGCCGCGCCGCTGCCGTTCCCGGTCGCCGAGTACGAGCCGGGCACGGTCAACGAGGAGGTCCGGCTGCGCTACCGCTACCTGGACCTGCGCCGCGAGGGCCCGGCCAAGGGCCTGCGGCTGCGCTCGAAGGTCAACAACATCATCCGCCGGGTGATGGAGGAGAACGACTTCCTCGACATCGAGACGCCGTACCTCACCCGCTCCACCCCCGAGGGCGCCCGCGACTTCCTCGTCCCGGTCCGCCTGCAGCCCGGTCACTGGTACGCCCTGCCGCAGTCGCCCCAGCTGTTCAAGCAGCTGCTGATGGTGGCCGGCATGGAGCGCTACTACCAGATCGCCCGCTGCTTCCGCGACGAGGACTTCCGCGCCGACCGGCAGCCGGAGTTCACCCAGCTGGACATCGAGGCCTCGTTCGTCGACCAGGAGGACATCCTGGCCCTCGGCGAGAAGATCGTCGGCTCGATCTGGCGCGAGGTGCACGGCTACGAGGTCCCGAACCCGCTGCCGCGGATGACCTACGCGGACGCCATGTCCCGCTACGGCTCCGACAAGCCGGACGTCCGCTTCGGCCAGGAACTCACCGACCTCACCGCGTACTTCAAGGGCACCGAGTTCCGCGTCTTCCAGGCCCCGTACGTCGGCGCCGTGGTCATGCCGGGCGGCGCCTCGCAGCCCCGCAAGGCCCTCGACGCCTGGCAGGACTGGGCCAAGGCGCGCGGCGCCCGTGGCCTGGCCTACGTCGTCATCGACGCCGAGACCGGCGAGCTGCGCGGCCCGGTCGCCAAGAACCTCTCCGAGGAGCACCTGGCCGGCCTGGCCGCCGCCGCCGGCGCCAAGAACGGCGACGCGATCTTCTTCGCGGCCGGCAAGGAGCGCGCCTCGCAGGAGCTGCTCGGCGCCGCCCGTCTGGAGATCGGCCGCCGCTGCGAGCTGATCGACGAGTCGCAGTGGGCCTTCCTCTGGGTCGTCGACTTCCCGATGTTCGAGCCGATCGAAGACGACAAGGGCGAGTTCCAGGGCTGGCACGCGGTGCACCACCCGTTCACCGCCCCGACCGCGGAGTCGCTGGCCACCTTCGACACCGACCCGGGCTCGGCGCTGTCCAACGCCTACGACCTCGTGCTCAACGGCTCGGAGCTGGGCGGCGGTTCGATCCGTATCCACCAGCGGGACGTCCAGAAGCGCGCGTTCGACGCGATCGGCCTGTCCGAGGAGGAGGCGGCCTCGCAGTTCGGCTTCCTGCTGGACGCCTTCAACTACGGCCCGCCGCCGCACGGTGGCGTCGCCTTCGGCCTGGACCGGATCGTCACCCTCCTCGGCGGGTACGACACCATCCGGGACGTCATCGCCTTCCCGAAGACGTCCACCGGCGGCGACCCGCTGACCGGCGCCCCGACCCCGATCACCCCGGCGCAGCGCCGCGAGGCCGGCGTGGACGCCCAGCCCAAGGTCCGCGAGGACGCCAAGTCCGAGGCGCAGCCCAAGGGCTGACGCACCATCGGCTAACCTGCAACGGCCCCGGACGGTCCACCCACCGTCCGGGGCCGGTCCACAAGGACGTGTGACACAGGGAGGGTTGACCACCCATGAAGGTCAGTACCAGAGTCGAATGTCCGGACGACGCGCCGGCCACCCGGCGGGTCCACATGGCGGCGTTCCCGGGCCCGGACGAGGCGGACCTCGTGGACGCGCTGCGGCGCGACCCGGCCTGGCTGCCCGGGCTCTCGGTGGTGGCGGTCGACGACGGCGGGCTGGTGATCGGGCACGCCCTGCTGACCCGGCTGCGGGTCGGCGCGGACGGCGAGGGCCTCGCGCTCGCGCCGGTCGCGGTCGCGCCGGAGTGGCAGCGCAAGGGCGTCGGCGAACTCGTCGTGCGCGCGGCGCTGTCGGCGGCCGAGGAGGCGGGGGAGAAGCTCGTGGTCGTCCTCGGCGACCCGGCCTACTACCGCCGGTTCGGTTTCGCGCCGGCCCGGCTGCACGAGGTGACCGGCCCGTTCGAGGTGCCGGAGGCGTACTTCCAGACGCTCGCGCTGCCCGGGTACGACGGCGCGCCGCGCGGGCTGTGCCGCTACCCCGAGCCGTTCGAGGCCGCGGCTTAGGGCGTGCCCTGGTCCCGGCCCGCGGAGCCGAACGTGGCCCGGCAGCTGTGCACGAACGCGGCCATCGCCGGGGTGAGTTGGCGGTCCCTGGGCCAGTAGAGCCCGACCTGGCTCGGACTCAGGTCCGCCACCGGCCGGTACGCGACGTCCTCGCGCGGTGCCAGCCGGCTCATGGTCTCCGGTGCGATCCCGATGCCCTGGCCGCACACCACCGCGGCCAGCCACTCGTCGGTGTTGTGCGCCACCGCGCCGATCCGCACCGGACGCCCGCGCCGTTCCTCGCCGGCGAGCCAGTACTCGCGCCAGTGCCCGGCCTCGTGCGGGATCGCGACGAACGGCTCGTCCAGGAGGTCCGCCAGCCGTACCTCCGCCAGCGATGCCAGCCGGTGCCCGGCGGGCATCGCCACCACCCGCGGCTCCTCGCCCAGCACGGCGACGTTGTACTGCGAGGCCAGGTAGGGCGGCGCGTGCCAGAGGGTGAGGTCGATCTCGCCGGTGGCCAGGCCCGAGGTCGGGTCGAACCAGTTGTTCTGCCGCAGCTCCACCTGCCAGCCGGGCATCCGCCGGGAGAAGTCGGCGACCGTGCTGCGGGTCATCAGGTTGATGATGCCGCCCTCGAACCCCACCCGCAGCGTCGCCACCTGCTCGGCGGCCGCCGCCCTGGTGGCGCGCAGCGCCTCGTCCCAGCCGGCCAGCATCGCGCCGGCGTGCTGGGCGAGCGCGCGGCCGGCCGGGGTGGGGGTCATGCCCCGGCGCGAGCGCTCGAAGAGTTCGACCCCGAGCAGCGTCTCCAGCTGGCGGATCTGCTTGGTCAGCGTCGGCTGGGAGACGAACAGCCGGGCCGCGGCGGCCGTGAGCTGTCCCTCCTCGCAGACCGCGGCGAAGCTGCGCAGCAGGCGGGTGTCGATATCCATGCCCCAAGGTTATGGAACCGGAAATTGGACCGGTCCGGCAGGTCTGGGCGAAGGTTGATCGTTCGGTCTCGCGACCGGTGATCGGGGGAGTGCGGCAGCGGCGGTTCAGGGGGCCGCCGCTGCCGCCCACGTCCGCCCACGACCTGCGGATCCGGCCTTCGGCGCCTACCGTGAGGGATCATCAGCGGTTGGACGGAGGATCCCGGGTGGCCAAGGTGCAGCGACTGGCGAAGCGGCCGTACGAGCGGGAACTGCTGCGGCTCCAGCAGGAGCTGGTGAAGCTCCAGGAGTGGGTGCGGGTCGAGGGCGCCCGGCTGGTCGTCGTCTTCGAGGGCCGCGACGCGGCGGGCAAGGGCGGCGCGATCAAGCGGGTGACGGAGTATCTGAACCCCCGCATCGCCCGGGTCGCGGCGCTGCCGACCCCGACCGAGCGGCAGAAGAGCCAGTGGTACTTCCAGCGGTACGTCGAGCAGCTGCCGGCGGCCGGGGAGATCGTGCTGTTCGACCGCAGCTGGTACAACCGGGCCGGGGTCGAGCGGGTGATGGGCTTCTGCACCGACGAGGAGTACTGGCAGTTCCTGCACCAGTGCCCGACCTTCGAGCGGATGCTGATCGAGGCCGGCATCCTGCTGCGCAAGTACTGGTTCTCGGTGAGCGACACCGAGCAGGAGCGGCGCTTCCGGGACCGCCTGGAGGACCCGATGAAGCGCTGGAAGCTCTCCCCGATGGACGTCGAGTCGATCACCCACTGGGAGGACTACTCGCGGGCCAAGGACGAGATGTTCGTCTACACCGACACCCCGGACTCGCCGTGGCACGTGGTGGAGAGCGACGACAAGCGCCGGGCCAGGGTCAACATGATCGCCCACCTGCTGTCCACCGTGTCGTACCACGAGGTGGCCGCGCCGAGGATCGCCCTGCCGCCGCGCCCGGCCCCGCGCGGCTACCAGCGGCCCCCGCGCGACCTCCAGAAGTACGTTCCGGACCACGCTGCCAGACTGGAGTAGACGGGGCTTCTCCGGGCGCCGCACTCCTGCGATCGGGCCCCCGTGGCGCCCTGCGACGTCGGGAGGCGTGCTCATGTTCGTCCGTACCGTTTATGCCACCGGACACCCCGATCGGATCGACCGGACCCTCGACGGGCTCCGCACCGAGGCCGTCGGGCTGCTCGCCCCGCAGCCGGGCTACCTCGGCTACGGGCTGTACGCCGACCGGGCGCTGGGCAAGATCACCATGAGCTCGTGGTGGGACACCGCGCAGGCCGAGCGGGACAGCGACCGGGAGCTCGGCGAGCGCCGGGCCGAGCTGCTCGCGCCGCTGGCCGGCACCGTGGCCACCGACGTGTGGGAGGCCGTCGCGGCGGCCCCGCCCGGTGACGCCGGGCCGGGCGCCGGGTTCCGGCTGGTGCGGGCCGAGGTCGACCCGGCCAAGGTGGACCGGCTGGCGGAGGTCTTCCGGGAGCGGGCGCTGCCCCTGCTGGAGAAGACCGACGGCTTCGTCACCGGCGCGATGCTCGTCGACCGGGCGCGCGGCCGGGCCGTGGTGGGCACGATCTTCGCCGACCGGGCGAGCCTGGAGGCCTCCCGCGGGCCGCAGGCCGACGCCCGGGCGCAGGCCTCGGCCGCCGTCGGCGCCACCATCGTGTCGGTGGAGGAGTTCGAGGTCGTCCTGCTGGACCGCCGGAAGCGGTAGGCCTGTCCGCACCCTCGCATAGGCTTCCGGTGTGGACGAACCGGACCTCTTCACCGCCGCCGCCGAGGAACGCCAGGCCAAGGAGCCCGGCCGGGCCCCGCTGGCCGTGCGGATGCGCCCGCGCACCCTGGACGAGGTCGCCGGGCAGCGCCGGCTGCTCAAGGCCGGCTCGCCGCTGCGCCGGCTGGTGTCCGGCTCGCGCGGGCCGGCCGCGACCAGCTCGGTGATCCTCTGGGGCCCGCCCGGCACCGGCAAGACCACGCTCGCGCACGTCATCAGCCAGGCCGTCGAGGGGCGCTTCGTCGAGCTGTCCGCGATCACCGCCGGCGTCAAGGAGGTGCGCGCGGTCATCGACGGCGCCCGGCGGGCCGTCGGCATGTCCGGCCGCGAGACGGTGCTCTTCCTGGACGAGATCCACCGCTTCTCCAAGGCCCAGCAGGACTCGCTGCTGCCGGCCGTCGAGAACCGCTGGGTGACGTTGATCGCCGCCACGTCCGAGAACC